>NZ_JASJXN010000005.1:0-171623 GCF_035018705.1 Undibacterium sp. RTI2.2
ATTTGAATTTGAATTTGAATTTGAATTTGAATTTGAATTTGAATTTGAATTTGAATTTGAATTTGAATTTGAATTTGAATTTGCTATTGATTTTGGCTTGAAGTTCCGCTTTGGCGCTGCCGTTTGTAGAAGGCAAAAATGGATAAGAAAGGTTCGTTGTCTGAGCTAAGCGAGTTTCGAACTTTTCCCATTTTTGTCTTCTACAAACGGGAACCCCGAAGGGGCAGCGACTTCGAGGTCGCCTTCTTTTGCTTACTTTTCTTGGCGAAGCAAGAAAAGTGAGTAGCCGCCGGTCTACCACCGGCCTGCAATCTCAAATGAACGGTGTAGGCATGACTGCCTAATACCAGATACTCTCAGACTACGTCAAAAAATTAAATTTTCGCCAACTCAATCTGATTCCGCCCACCCTGCTTAGCCCGATACAACGCCGCATCAGCCACATCAAACAACTCATCAGCATCCGTGGTTAATTCCAGATCAGCCACACCCGCTGAGAACGTAACTGCGAAATCACCTTGCTCTGCATGCTGGTCAATTTTGCCAAAAGCAATCCTAATTTGATCCAATACCCGGCGGGCGACGATTGCGCTGGTGCCCGGGAAAATGATGACGAACTCCTCACCACCATAACGCCCGACAATATCGCTACGACGCAAGCGCTGCCGCAACAGGCGCGACAAAGTACGCAGCACCTGATCGCCTACCGGATGGCCGTAGGTGTCGTTGACGTGTTTAAAATTATCCAGATCGATCATTGCCAAAGCCAGTGGCGCGCGGTTACGGCTGGCGATGGAAATCTCTGCACCCAGCTCTTCTTTGATGGCAGTATGGTTGTACAAACCCGTCAAGCCGTCACGCATAATCAGAGCGCGTAACAGGCGATACCGCTCTGCCCGGCTAGATAAAGCGGAGACTAAAAATTCTGGCGTAATCGGCTTAGTGAGGAAATCATCCGCACCTGCCTGTACCGCATCTAATTGTTTACCCATGTCGTTTTCGCTGGACAGAAAAACGATGGGAATATCCAAATAAGAATTATCTTGCCGTATCATTTTGGATAATTCCACACCGCTGCAAAGTGGCATGTATACATCCAGCAATAATAGCTCTGGTCTGAAATCCGTCATCACGCCCAAAATCTGGCTAGGGTCGTTAAGCAAGCGCACGCTCATCCCGGCATTGCGCAAAACTGCACTGTAATACTCGGCAGTAACAACATCATCATCAATAATCAGTACGCGGTAGCCTTTGGGCTCTTCGCGTCCGACCAAAGCATCGATTCTTTCGCTCAGGGCGACGATATCGACGGGCTTAGTGAAGTAACCATCACCGCCGGCGCGCACGGCTTGCAGGCGGTTTTCAAAACTACTGGATTGAGATACAAAGATGGTAGGAATACTTAAACGGCCAAGACGTTTGATGCGGACGATTTCTTCTGCACCGGCGGTTTTTCCATCTTCAGAGCCAAGTTCGATGACCACGATGTCGGGTCGCCTGGTGGCGATGGATACCGCCAGCGATTTTAGCTGGTCTATGAGTACCACCTCGTACCCAAATTGTTCTAGCTGAACCAAAATAGATTGGGTAATTTCATTGTCATCATCGACCAGATAAATCAGACGAGAGCCATCTTTGTCGCTATTTTTTTCCAAATAATCAACAACTTGTACCGTAGCGCCTTTACTTTTGGCATTAAGCAGAGCAGTAACAAAATACTCTCTTAGTTCAGAGGCATAGGTATCTAAATCTTCCTGTGACCAGACACCCTCTGCAAACAGCGGCTTAAGTCGCATTTCAAATTCACGTGCTTGCAAACCCATTTCGGCAAAGCCGAAGGTACCGGCCGACCCTGCCATGGTGTGCAGCAGCCGGTGCAATACCGTCAGCACCTCTTTATCTTCTGGCGTTGCTAAAAAATGGGCGAGTGCTTCCTCCATCTCTTGCATCTTCAAAGGCAATTTTTCTAAAAACAGATTTTCTAGTGCTCGCAGTTTTTCCTGGAGACTATCATTTTTTTCTGCCATTTAATTTCCTTTGCCACCACTGTTTGAATTATTCCACAGAGCGCGCACTTGCTCCGATAATTCCATAGGATCAAAAGGTTTGGCAATGACGCCGATAGCGCCTAAAGATTTATAGTAATCAAGCTCAACCGTTTGCACTTTGGCCGTCATAAAAATAACCGGTGTCTGGGAGGTAGAAGCAAGCTTACGTAATTCGGCCAATGTGGTTGGTCCATCCATACTTGGCATCATTACGTCAAGCAACAGCAAGTCTGGTATAGCGCCCGTCTCTATTGCCTGCAACGCTGCGCTGCCGGAGCTGCAAGTAATCAGGCTAAAGCTACCGACAACTTCCAGCGCGATTTGGGCTACCGTTTGGATGTCCTGGTCGTCCTCGACGTACAGTATTTTATTCAGAGGTTTTTCACTCATCGCAATTCCTTTTGCTTTTTATAGCGAAAAAATCGTTACCACCATGAAATTAAAGTTCTGACTAAAAATCCTACTGCGTATGTCGCTTTTCATCCATAGCGGCGCAAGGCTAAAAATAGCAATTCTATTTAATCCAAGCTTACCAGAAGTATTATAAAAATTGCTCAAGAGTTGCGTTGCCGAAACGCCTGAATGTAACTCAAGGCAACTTAATACAACTTATTGCAACTGAATGCAACTGGCCAAGCCTAAGTAAGGCTTAATGCAATTGATTGAATAACAGGTAATTCAAAGAAAAACTCAGTTGGCTCATTCGGCTTGCTATAAAAATCAATCCGTCCCTGATGAGCTTCGATAATCGTTTTACAAATACTTAAGCCCAAACCTGTACCGCCTTTTTGCCTGGTATTTGAAGAATCTGCTTGGGCAAACTTTTCAAAAATATGTCCCTTAAATGCCTCTGGCACGCCTTTACCGTTATCTATTACCGATAACCTCAGGCTCGCTGGATTGGCTGGGATAGTTGGGTCGACAGAATCCGCCAATAACGCCTGCAAGCGTATCGTTACGACGCCACCTTTAGGAGAGAATTTACAGGCATTAGATAACAAATTGATCATCACTTGCAATAGTCTGTCGGCATCAACCAGCACTGTCATGGGCGTCTGCTCAGACTGCAACTCTAACTTTACCTGATACAACTCGGCATAGGCCTGGGTTGCTGCAATGGCGTTGGCGACCAGTTCTTGCATGACATGCGGACGCAGATCAAATGTCATATTCCCAGATTCCATTTTAGCAATGTCGAGAATATCGTTGATCAGCCTTACCAATCGCTCACAATTATTTTTAGCAATCTCAAACAAGTCATGTGCGCGGGGCGATATTTCCATCAATTTGCCAGAAGACAGCAAGCCAAGCGACCCACGAATAGAAGTCAGCGGTGTCCGCAACTCATGCGATACGGTGGAAATGAATTCGTTCTTCATTTTATCCATCCGTTTTTGCTCAGACAGATCGTAGGCAATCCCTAAAAAACCAACGATCGTATCTTGTTTATTTTGATGCTTATTTTGATGCTCACTTAGGCTCAGGTTTTGGTATGAGTTGACGTTTGAGGTAATGTTTGGGTTGATGTTAGCGTCACTATTTTGGTCGCCAAAAAGTGCTGCAAGCGATAACATGACGGGCAAACGTGACCCATCTTTGCGGATATACGTCCACTCCTGATGATCGTAACCACCTTGTCTGACCTTCGCTGCAAATGCCTCAAAGCCTGGGGCGATGGTTTGATTTAATTCCAGGCTAGACTGCGCCGCTTTGGCGATGATCTCATTCATATCATGGAAGATTGCCGGACTATGAATGCCAACCACCTCCTCTGCGGAATAGCCTAATATTTTCTCCGCACCGGCACTAAACATCTGAATAGTGCCTTCCGTGTCGGTGGCAATAATCGAGAAGTTAGCCACATCCAAAATCGCATTATGCAAGGCGCTGGCATTGCTTAAACGCAGATTCAGTGACTCTAATAAGCTTTGATTTTCTATTAATGCTTGCTCATTGCGCCGGGCTTGAGTAATGTCGGACGCGACTATGCACAAACCATATATTTTGCCGTCACGATCAAGCAAAGGTGAGCGTACTGAATGGAAATGGACATCTCCATCGGATGAAGGAAAAATACTATCTATCGCCAGCGACTCTGCACTCTGGAACACCAACAAATCCTCTTCCCGCGCTTTTTTGGCGAACTCAGAAGGATAAATATCTTCCATCGTTTTTCCCAAAATATCGATGCCAGACATTTTGATCAGCTCTTCGTATTTCCGGTTCACAAACAAGTAACGACTGTTCAGATCACGTACCGCAATCAGAGAACTGGTGCTATTCATCACTGATAATAAAAGGTCTTCACCTACCCTCATTTTTTGCTCGGACGCCAGACGTTGACTGATATCAATGCCAATCACGCAGACGCCATAAATCTCACCGCTGCTGCGGTACAAAGGGGTGCGAATTATCTGATAAATATGCTCGCCATCTTCTTGCGCGACGACGGATTGCGACTCCAGAACGCTACCCGATTCGATCACTTTACGATCTGCGTTGTGGCTAATCTTGGCCGCATCAGTCGGGAATAAATCAAACACAGTCTTGCCGATTAAATCTTTGCCTAAACGTTGATGAACCAGTTCATACTCTTTATTGACGAATAAATAGCGCCCATGATTATCACGCACCGACAAGGTAGAACTCATGCTGTCCATCACCGACTGCAATAAGCTGAACTCATGATCTTGTTGTCGTTTTAGCTGGGCTAGATCCAGCGCGTTCATCTCCGACTGGACCATCGCGGCTAAGTCTTTCAACATCTGCTTATCGCTAGTACCAAGTTGACGTGCCTGGCGATCAATCACACAGAGTGTCCCAATCTTATGTCCACCCGGCCCTTTAATTGGCATCCCCGCATAAAAACGGATATGCGGCTCGCCAGTGACTAAAGGATTATCGGCAAAGCGCGGATCTAGCAAGGCGTTTTCGACCACAAAAACTGACTCTTGCAAAATAGCATGCCCGCAAAAAGAGATATTGCGCGGGGTCTCTGTAGCGTCCAGTCCTTGCGACGACTTAAACCATTGCCGCTGATAATCGACCAGAGAAATCAGCACAATCGGCGCATCAAAATGACACTGAGTTATTCGGGTAATACGATCAAACCGCTCTTCTGCAGGCGTGTCTAATACTTCTAACGAGTGTAGATCCGCAAGGCGCTGCTCTTCATCCGCTGCTAGCGTAGCTTCTAACATAGTGCTCCGTTCTGATTAAAGATCCAGCACTGCGCTTGGTCACAATGGGTTTGGTGCGATCAGGGCATTACGATTAACAATCAGCGATTAAGATTAAATTCATATACTCCCCCTGATTTTTAATAAAATCGCCTTATTGAGCAACAATTATATGGACAATAAAATATACCCAGTGGGAGTATAAGTTATTATATTGGCGACCACATAAACTATTTGCCGTACAAAAGCCGTACTGTTTAAACGCCGTATTCAGTTCACCGTCTTACTCTCACTTATCCGCAATAAGAAGAAGGTACTGCTATTTAACAGAAAAATCTACCCGATTTGGCAGACCTTTATCTTTAATCCCATCTGCCGTCAATTTTGGCGCAATCAAAAACAGTCGCTCTTTGGCAATACCGCCTGTTTGCTCCAAATAATCCCTTACCACATCGGCTCTGCGTTGGGCTAACTGACGCAGATTTTCAGGTGTGACCGGCGTGTTAGCAAGGATCAAACGCTCGGCCTCTTCTGGTGGCAAAGTTTTGGCAATGCCGATCACATTACGCGGCTTGCTAAATTTTTCAGCTTTATAAACGTCTTCGATATAAGTTTTTTTATCACCTTCATCCAAACTGATTTGCTCCAGACTCAATTGAGGATTTTTCTTTTGCAAGCTAGCGAGTTTTGCTTGCTTGATTTTTTTCTCCAGACTGGCGCGGCGCAAGCCCTCTGTATCGGTTTGCGTATCGGCTCTACCAAGAATATCCATACGCAAACTGGTGCGGTTGCTGAGCGCTTTGGCTAGGTTGTCCAACTTAGCGCTGGTGTCCGGTGTCAAGATCGCCAGCCCCGGCGTAAACTCGGCATAGGATAATTCCTCTCCGCCACCAAACGCCTGCCCCAACAAGGCAAACGGAGATGTCACTGCCTTGGTAATTAAGTTGACGAAGACTTTCCAAATAATCCCGCCGACTGAAAATTGCGGATCAGATAAAGAGCCAGAGATTGGTAAATTGATCGCAATTTTTCCATCGTTATCACGCAACAAGGCCAGTGCCAGTTGTACCGGCAAGCGCGTGGCATTGGGACTATCAATTCTTTCGCCAAAAGTGAGCTGATCTAAACGCACGTCGTTTTGCGCTTGCAATTGCTGATTCTCTACCCGATACGACACCTGCACCGACAACTTGCCTTTATCAATTGCGTAACCTGCATATTTTGCAGCATAGGGTGTCAGGCGCGTCAGCTCCATCCCGTTGGCGCTGCCTTTAATATCCAAAAAAATCGGTGAGGATAAAGGATTGAGCGTGCCAGAAATCACTAACGGCGCATCATTATCAATCTTGCCATTCAACTCAATTGTGGCGGGCTGCGTGCTGTCAGACGCAATCGCACCTATCGTGCCACTAACGCCAGTTAAATTAGCGCTGTAATTGGGACGGACAAAATTATCTGTGAAGTTGACATTGCCGCCGCGCAGGACGGTTTGACTAATCCGGATCACTAGCGGATTAGTTTGCTTGACTGGCGGTGCTATCGGTGTAGAAACGATGACTGGCGTGGTCGCCGAGACTGACGCGGCAGGTACGATAGATACGGTACCGGAGGTAGCGGAGGTGGTGGCAGCGTCAGCAGAGTTGACTGAATTTGCCGTGTCAGTTGAATTGACATCTGCCTTCTTGATTTCGACAATCTTGTTCGCATCCGTTGTGCCGTCAGCAGATTTGTTGACGGTAATATTTTGCAGATTCAGTTTGCCTTTATCAGACAAAACTACCCTGGCATAAAAATCCGTCAAGCTCAATTTCCTCAACAATATCGTAGGTTTATTACCACCTAATTTTGCGTTAATACCGTCCAGGTCGATTGATTTCCATTCTAAAAAATCGTCGCTGGCACCACTTTCCAGCATATGGAAATCACTGAATTTTAAATTACCGTCATAACTTATTTTTGGTGCTTGTCCTTTGTCACTCAGGATCACTAGCTTGCCTTTAGCGCTGGCGTCACCACGACTTAAAGTGACATTTAACTCGCGCGCAAAGTAAGGGTATAGAGCGGCAACTGGCAAGGTCTGGGCATCAATTAATGCCGTGATATTTTTTAAGCCAGCACTGGCATCGGCGCTCAGGCTTAATTTACCTTTGCGATTAATCGTCGTTTTTAATTTAAAGCTCGCCGTCTGGAAGGCGTTGTCCACGACTGAACCGTCCAATAGATTACTGCTGAGATTACTAGCGACCAGACTGATGCCATCCAGCGTCACGTTCACACTAGGATAAAGCGACTGATCATCAAAGCGCACACTACTATCGTTGACAGAAAAATTGTGCAGATTGACGCGCCATGCATTCGATTCTGGAACAGTGGCGGGATTGCTGGCGCTAGCGTTGTTAAACTTGGCAGCACCAGCCAACTTTACTGCTTCTACATTGATACTAACTTTATCTTGAGTAGCTTGATGTTTTGCACTCTGCTCACTTTGTCCATTCCGCGCTATCAAAAATTTTTGCAGATTTAATGTTGCGGTCTGATCTTTTTGGACATCGGCTTGCAGACCTGTCATTTCTAAACTACTCGCGTTAACTACCTTGGTCGCAGTATCAAGTTCTAGCTTGCTCAGTGCTAAAGATTTGATTGCAATACCGCCCTCAGTTTTCGCTTTTGACTGGATGGAAAAATCTGCTAATTGCAAATTTAAATCTGCTATTTTTACTTGCCCGTCCTGGCTATGGATATGCGACTGCGCCGCTAACTTGCCTGCCAGCGTGGCAGCTAATACAGGATTAAACAATGGCTGATAAGTAGCCAGTGACAAACCGTTCAGACTCACATTGCCATCCACCATCCCGCTGGCGACGCTGAATTGCCCTTCAAATTTACTTTGTGCATCTTGCTCGGTAGCGATACTGATTAAAACGCTGGCTGGCTTGGCCGCAACATCGGTACTCAATTGTTTAATATTGAGGGCGATATCTTTTAAATTAATTGGTGTAACTGGTGACGAATGCAAGGCGTCACTAAAATGGATTTGCCCTTTGCTGAGCACAATAGAATTTAAGGCAATGATTGCTTTACTCTTGGAATCTGATGTGACCGCGGTAATCGTATTAGCAGCGTTAGCGGAGTTAACGGCATTAACAACTGGAGCAGAATTTTTTATCGGATCACTTGCCAGCGTAGACTTTGCCTGATCCGTAGCGGGGGTTGGAGTAAGAGCGGGACTACTCAGTTTGGCCCAGTTGAGCTGGCCTTTTTTGTCTAGATCCAGCCAAACTTCTGGTGCCTCTATGCTTAACTGATCTAAGCTCGCTGCACCGCTAATCAGATTAATTTGTTTGATCTGCGCCGTAATCACATCGGTCAGCAACAACGGGGTATCGGCATTATCTCTGAGGTCTATTTTATGCAATTGCAGCTGACCAGATAACAGCAACTCTGCTTGGTTTTTCTTACGGCTAAAAGTCAGATCCAGCTTGGTAGATAATTGCGCGCTTTGTATTTTTAATGGCAAAGGGACTGGAATATAAGCAACATAGGCAGGTACATTCAGGCGATCAATATCAATCGCTAAAGTCGTGTCCAAGCTATCCACAAACGGCTTACTACGCGCCTTTAAATCGAATGGTGTGCCATTGATTTTGGCGGACAACATCGGCTGTATGAAGCTATTTACTTCTTTTGGGAAGTTGGATAAAAACGGTACTGCAATTTGCAGCTCGTCTATTTTTATGTGCTTCCCCAGTACTTTATCGTCAAAAACAATACTGCCATTTTGCAATTGCAAGTTCGCCAGAGAAAAACGAAAAGGCGCATCGCTTTTGGGTTGCGCCGCCAGTTTATCGAGGATGTCAGAAAAATTATAGCGACCATAAGCATCCGCGCTGGTGCGTACTACATGGACTTGCGGTGCGGTTAGTCTGACCTCATCGATCACCAAAGCCCGATGCCAGGCAGAACTCAATGAGAGATTAAGTACCAGAGTTTTTAAAGACAGTGCCGGGCTGCGCTGATCTGGCTCGTACAAGCTGATATCGTTAGCCGTGAGCGCGAGAGTAAAGGGGGAGAAACGAATCTCGCCAATCGCTAGCTTGCGACCTAACTGCTGCTGAACTTGCTCGACCGCGACTCGCTTTGCATAAACCGGTAGCAGCAGCCAACTCAACAAGATGATCAGTGCTAGCAAGCCCACCAGACTGATGATGATTTTACCGATACGCCCTTGCCAAGTTTTTTTGAGATGCGCCTGCAATGTCACTTTGGCTGATAAGGTCACGGTCGTTCCTTTAAATTGAATCTAATGCCATAGTTTAACTAACGATCTGCTCTCCAGCAAACACAATCCCCACACAAGGATTGCCACCGATCGCATAGGCCAGATCACCTGGCCGGTCTATCGCCCACAATGCGAAGTCTGCTGCCTTACCAATTTCTAAGGTGCCGATCTGATCTTGCAAACCCAAAGCGCGGGCGGCATGTTTGGTGACGCCTGCCAATGCCTCCAAAGGCGTTAAGCGGAATAAGGTGCAGGCCATATTCATTGCTAGCAACAAAGAGGTCATTGGTGAGGTACCCGGATTGCAGTCGGTAGAAATGGCAATGGGTACCTGCGCCTCGCGCAAACCAGCGACCGGAGGTAATTTGGTTTCTCGCAAAAAGTAGTAAGCACCGGGTAATAGCACTGCGACTGTGCCATGCTGCGCCATCGCGTTGATGCCCTCTTGCGATAAATATTCCAGATGATCGGCAGACAAGCCTTGATAGCGTGCCGTAAGTGCTGTACCGCCCTGATCTGAGAGCTGCTCGGCATGCAATTTGACTGGCAATCCATGGCGCTGTGCCGCTTGAAATACTTTTTCAGTCTGCGCTGGCGAGAAGCCAATTTTTTCACAAAACGCATCAACTGCATCGACCAGACCTTCTGCCACTAGCGCTGGTAGCATCTGATTGCAAACCAGATCCAGATAATCGTCGGCGCGACCTGCATATTCCGGAGGCAAAGCATGCGCTCCGAGAAAAGTCGTTTTGATCCGTACCGGAAAATCTTGTGCGAATTGTCTGGCAACCCGCAACATCTTGGCCTCTGTTTCAACATCCAGACCGTAGCCCGATTTGATCTCCAGTGTAGTGACGCCTTCTTTTAATAAATTGCGTACTCTGGGCAAACTGGCTTGCATTAGCTGCTCTGGACTGGCGGCACGGGTCGCGCGCACCGTGGAAAGAATACCGCCACCTTGTCTGGCGATATCTTCATAGGCGACGCCGTTTAAACGCGCCTCAAATTCATCGCTGCGATTGCCTGCATAGACGATGTGGGTATGACAATCAATCAG
Source organism: Undibacterium sp. RTI2.2 (assembly GCF_035018705.1). Lineage (NCBI taxonomy): Bacteria > Pseudomonadati > Pseudomonadota > Betaproteobacteria > Burkholderiales > Oxalobacteraceae > Undibacterium > Undibacterium sp. RTI2.2. The sequence continues at coordinate 10,564 of NZ_JASJXN010000005.1, forward strand.
ACCAGGTGTCAGCCAGCAGCCTTGTCCATCGTGTGACATGCTCGCTTGGGAATTCGCTTGAAAATCAGCAAGCAAATCAGCAGATAAATCGATACGTTTACCTAGCCAGACAATCTTGCCATCCTTCGCCACAATTGCAGCGTCGCGGATTTCGCCATAACCATCCTGCATTGTCGCCAGATGAACATTGGTCCAGAGAGTCAGCATGGTTTAGATCCCAGCATGATTTAAAAAACTAATACGCATCAGATATAACACGCTACTCTCATGTGCCTGCACGATCAATCTAACACCGGCGTGTTCATGATCTTCTTCCAGCAAAATTAAATCTGCTTCGCTGACGTCCATCACTTTATTCAAGACTGCCTGTCCTTTTGCGCAATAAATCAATACTTGTTGCGCATTTTGTGCGGCGACAAAATGTTCACCCGCTTCCAGACGCTGCATAAAATGGGTGCAAACACCCCGCCGTGTCATCAGATTAAGATCCCAAACTGGACCATCAAGTAAATCGGCACGGATCGATGTCTCGCCAGAAAATTGATGTGGCATGCTGCTGCGGTTAAGCGTGATGCTGGAGGGCGTATCCGTACCCTCCTCATCGGCATGCAAGGTCAAGCCCTCTCCTGACAAAATTGCCAATGTACGGTCAATCCTTGGAAAGTGTGAAAACGGGCCACTACTGCTGACCAGCGCGGTGCTGATGCGCCACACAAAATGATCTAGGCTTGCGCCTTCAGGAAAAACTGCCAGCTCAGTCGTGCTGCCTCCACCGTTTTTCCAGGGCATAGTTTTGTAGTCTTGCTGGCTCCATTTACGCATGATGTGTTGGCGTTATGTGTTGGCGTTATGTATTTAAGGATAACGGGCTGCTTTACGCATATAGATGAGTGTACAAGTGCTGACATTGTGCGCTCAATTCGCCATCCAGCACCATCTGTTTTGCTGCTGCAATATCTGGTGCAAAGAAGCGATCCTTGTCATAAAACGCAACCTTGCGGCGTAGCGCATGATGTACTGTCGCCAGACTCGCTGAGGTCTCCAGCGGCTGATGAAAATCGACGCCCTGCGCTGCAGCTAGTAACTCTATACCGACAATGGTGGCAGTATTGTGTGCCATCTCATGCAGACGTCGGCCAGCGAAGGTCGCCATACTGACATGATCTTCCTGATTGGCTGAAGTCGGGATCGTATCGACGCTGGCTGGATGGGCGTGGGATTTATTCTCTGAAGCCAACGCCGCAGCCGTTACATGCGCGATCATAAAGCCAGAATTGAGCCCGGAATTTGGCACCAGAAATGGCGGCAAACCTGACAAACTTGCATCAATCAGCAAGGCAATGCGGCGCTCAGAAATAGAACCGATTTCCGCAATTGCCAGAGCCAGCGTATCTGCTGCGAACGCCACTGGCTCTGCATGGAAGTTACCGCCGGAGATGACCTCGCCTGTATCCAAAAATACCAGCGGGTTGTCGGTTACGGCATTCGCTTCAATTAATAAAGTACGGGCTGCGTTATTGATAATGTCCAGGCAGGCGCCCATCACTTGTGGCTGGCAACGCAGGCAATACGGATCTTGTACACGCTCGTCGTTGACCAGATGCGAGCGGCGGATTTCGCTCCCCTCTAGCAATTCACGATAAATTTTTGCGGTAGCGATCTGGCCAGGTTGACCGCGCACTGCATGAATACGTGGATCAAACGGCGCGTCACTGCCTTTGGCGGCGTCGACCGACAATGCTCCGGTAATCGTTGCGGCTTCCAGCAAGCGCTCAGCGAGAAACAAACCATTGAGCGCCAATGCAGTAGAAACTTGGGTGCCGTTAATCAGCGCCAGACCTTCTTTGGCAGCCAGCACGACTGCTGTGATTCCGGCGTTTTCTAACGCCAGTTTTGCCGAGACTAATTGTCCCTTCACACGCACTTCGCCCTCGCCCATTAAGGCCAGCGTCATATGCGATAAAGGCGCCAGGTCACCTGACGCGCCGACCGATCCTTTGACCGGAATTGCGGGCATGATGCCAGCATTGTAGAGCGCGATCATGGTATCGATGACGCTGGCACGGATACCAGAAAATCCTCGCGCGAGGCTGGCGATCTTCATCAATAAAATCAAGCGCACAACCTCATCAGCGATCAATTCACCGGAGCCGACTGAATGCGACAGTATCAGATTTTTTTGCAGTAATTCTAATTGCTCATCGGGGATGCGGGTCTTGGCGAGTTTGCCAAATCCGGTATTGATACCATACGCCGCGTCGCCCTTTTTGACGATACTCTGGATCGTTGCGGAGGACGCGTTGATCGCCTCATAGGCACTGGCATCCAACTCCAGCGGCAAAGCCGTGCGCCAGATCGCGCGTAAGTCGGACAGACTCATTTGGCCTGGGCGAATGATGAAAGTATTGGTATTCATGTTTGTCCTTATTTAAATTATTCTTGGCAGTTTTGAAATGTGATGAAATGTGCAGTTTGGTATTGTGCTGGGATAAAACATTGATTCGTTGGAGGCGGAAGCATTCAATTTTGAGTCAATTTCAATATACTCCCCACCAATCACTAGCAAATATGCCTTAATGTCCAATTACTCTCTGGACACCTAAAATATACTTACCACCAGTATTATTAATACGATCAAATCTACGGCAATCATCCCCTCTCCCACAAGCGAAAGAGGGAGTTTTGATCTGCTCATTGTTATCAACTTACGGTCTCGGTTGGCTGCGTCAATTTATTGCCCCAACTCACTCTCTCAACTCATTACTTTGAGTTATTAATCATGGGTAAATTCAAGCCATTACGCTCAGCGCAGGCAACCGCTTGCGGATAACCAGCATCCGCATGACGCATCACGCCGGAACCACAATCGTTGACCAAGACGCGCGCCAGACGTTTTGCTGCTGCATCCGTGCCATCCGCCACAATCACCATGCCGGAATGTTGTGAGTAACCCATACCAACGCCACCGCCGTGATGCAAGGACACCCAGCTCGCACCACCTGCGGTATTTAACAAGGCATTAAGTAGAGGCCAGTCGGAGACAGCATCGGTACCGTCCATCATCGATTCCGTCTCGCGATTAGGGCTAGCAACAGAACCGGTATCGAGATGGTCACGTCCAATGACGATGGGTGCTTTTAACTCGCCATTTTTAACCATCTCGTTAAACGCCAGACCAGCGATATGGCGCTCACCCAGACCTAGCCAGCAGATACGTGCTGGCAAACCCTGGAAGGCAATTCGCTCACCCGCCATATCCAGCCATTTATGCACGCCTTTATTCTCTGGGAAGAGTTCTTTAATCTTGGCATCGGTTTTGCGGATATCTTCCGGATCGCCCGATAAAGCGACCCAGCGGAATGGCCCTTTGCCATCGCAGAACAGAGGACGGATATAGGCAGGTACAAAGCCGGGGAAATCGAAAGCATTCTTCACGCCGGTATCAAACGCGACCTGACGGATGTTATTGCCGTAATCCACCGTCGCAATACCCATCGCATGGAAATCCAGCATGGCCTGCACATGCACCGCGCAAGCCTGTGCGGCATCGGCAGTCAGTTTTGCGTGCTGGCTTGCATCTGGTTGTGCTGCCTTCCATTGCTCAACCGTCCAGCCTATCGGCAAATATCCATTGATCAGATCATGCGCTGATGTTTGATCGGTGACCAGATCAGGCTTCATGCCGCCAGCTTTGGCGCGTCTAACTAGTTCTGGCAAGACTTCTGCTGCATTGCCGAGCAAGGCGATTGATACCGCCTCTTTGCGGTCGCAATGATGTTTGATCAGTGCCAAGGCATCGTCCAAATCTTTGGCTTGCTTGTCGACGTAGCGGGTACGCAAGCGGAAGTCGATACTAGATTGCTGACACTCAATATTTAAAGAAACAGCGCCAGCAAAGCTAGCCGCCAGTGGTTGCGCACCGCCCATGCCGCCCAAACCTGCGGTCAAAATCCAGCGCCCACCCCAGTCACCGCCAAAATGCTGACGCCCTGCTTCGGCAAAGGTTTCATAGGTGCCTTGCACGATGCCTTGAGTGCCGATATAAATCCAGCTACCTGCTGTCATCTGACCGTACATGAACAGACCTTTGCGGTCGAGTTCATTGAAATGTTCCCAGTTAGCCCACTTGGGCACCAGATTAGAATTGGCGATCAACACTCTGGGCGCATCCTCATTGGTTTTGAACACGCCGACCGGCTTACCAGATTGAATCAATAAGGTTTCGTCCTCGCCCAACTCTTTTAGCGAGGCCAGAATCTGATCAAAACACGCCCAATTACGGGCAGCACGACCAATCCCGCCATACACGACCAAATGCTTAGGATTCTCGGCAACCTCGGGGTCCAGATTGTTCTGAAGCATGCGATAAGCGGCTTCGGCTACCCAAGTTTTACAGGTTTTTTCAGCACCGCGTGGTGCACGGATTTCGCGGCTTTCGTCCCAGCGTGGATCGTTGTTCATGATGTATTCCGTCCTATTTCGATAGTGTTGGCTGGCGCAAAGTCAAACTCAGTCAAATTAACTAAACTAACTCAAGCTAACTCAATATATACGTTCAATGCGCTTCTAAAAACCAGATGATGACCAGTCTTTGAAATAAGTTTAAGTTGTATATACAACTTTTGCAACTGGATTTTTGTATGAGACAATGTGCAAGATTATATTTTTATGTTTTTTTAATGCCACCACCTTAGTTACAAGGAATCCTGTGTCAAACCAACAAGAAAACGCACCCGTGTTCCAGCGTATCAAGGATTATTTACTAAAAGAAATTCAGTCCGGCACATGGAAAGAAGGCGATGCGATTCCGTCCGAAACTGCGCTAGCAGAGCAGTTCAGCGTATCCCGCATGACGGTCAACCGGGCTGTACGAGAGTTGACCAGCGAACAAATCCTGACGCGTATTCAAGGTTCGGGCACCTATGTCGCGCAGCATAAATATCAGGCAACCTTAGTCGAGATTAAAAGTATCGCGGAAGAAGTCAGAGCGCGCGGTCACATGCATCGCAGCCAATTGCATGCGCTAGTCGCGGTGGCCGCGAGTGACATACTGGCGCAACAATTTAAGGTAAAAATAGGACATCCGCTTTTCCATTCGGTCATCGTACATTTTGAGAATGATATTGCGATTCAGGTAGAAGACCGCTGGGTCAATTCGGATATTGCGCCTGACTATCTGGAACAAAATTTTATGACCATGACACCGAATGAATATCTGATGGTGGTAGCGCCCTTAGAAAGTGTCAGCTACCGTATTGAAGCGTTGTTACCGTCTAAACAAATCGCGACGATGTTAAATATCACCAGCAAGAAACCATGTTTGCTATTACACCGTCAAACAATATCAAAGACCAAAATCGCCACGATAGTCACGATGTGGCATCCGGGCCAACGTTATCAGTTTGCGGGTAGTTTTTAACGTAATCCTTTGCTGACTAAACTCAGCAAACAAACCAGACTAAACAAACTAATTGAACAATATAGAACCGATGCGCTTTTTCTCCTTTTCCCATTTTGCCTCCTCTGCTAACTCGCTGAATAAGCAAGTCAACATCACTCGGCTGGCAGCATTGTTACTCGTCACGACACTCGCAGGCTGCGGCAGTTTTGGGAGCAATCTCGGCAATAGCAAAGTCGCTCTCAAAGAAGAAGAATTTGGCTCTGCCGATGTCTTTACCCATAGCTTTCCCGGATCGGAAAAAACGGCTTGCGAAGCCGCCCGCCGTGCTTTGCTCAGCCAGGGTTATGTCATCAGCGAATCCAAAACCGCCTTCGTCAGAGGCCGCAGAAAATTCCAACACGATAGTGATATTCACGCCGAGATTGAATTTACGGTAGTCTGCGCCGCCGACAGCAAAGGCAGTAATAGCACCACCGTTTTTGCCAATGCGGTACGCGACCGTTACTCGCTCAAAAAGAGCAGCAACTCCGCCAGCATCGGCGTCGGCGCACTGGGCTCGGTATCGTTGCCGTTCGGTGCCAGTGACGATTCTCTAGTCAAAGTCGCCAGCGAAACGATACCAACCGGTGATTTTTACGATAAATTTTTTAAATTAGCAGAACGCTATATGGATGACTCTTCGGTTGAAACCGATAAGGATGAGGATAAAAAAGAATCTCCAGCCTCTTCTGACAATAAGAAATTGACTACGCCAAATCAATAAACCAATTTTTTTCTGGCGAGCAGCAATAAAAAAAGCGATGCAGATTTTTCTGCATCGCTTTTTTACTAATACAAACCCAATACAAACTATACGAACAAATTACTTCGTAGTTTTATCTTTACGAACACCAGCTGCTGTTGCAGGCAGGTATTTCAAAGGATCGTTCATACCGACGATATACGCCGTTGCGATAGTACGTGGCTTCATGCAAGTCGCGCTCAGTACTTTGGAATCTGCAGAGATATCGTTAGTGCAAATCGTCAGATCTTTGACTGTATCCAAAGAAATACCAGCAGCCGCGGCGACAGCGACAACTGAACCAGCACCAGCGCCGTTTGCTACCAAGGTATCAACTGTAGCTTGCAAATCTTTCGTGCTTGTCAGCGCAGTAAAGATACCATCAACAGAGGTATCGACTGCGGCATTAGCTGCTGACGCAACCGAAACAACACCTGAAACCAACAACATACCAACAACTGCCTTTGAGACAAATTTTTTCATGGCGACTCCTGTAATGATTGAAAGCCTGGCGAGGCTGTTTTGATTCTAATTAAGTTTAGATCAAATTAAAAGGATAGAGTTGTATCCATGCGGCAATTAACTCTTTGATTAACAACAGTTTGTTCAATTTATAAAACAAACTGTGCATCAATCGACAACTTTTAGAGGTTTTACACCTGATTTCAAACCCCTTGCGGGCTATTGTAACGATTAGCGTTGCGGATTGGCTCTTTGGAATTGGCGGTGGTTTTCGCGAATGCCTCTTTTGCACGTTGATAACCGTATTGCCACTGCGCTTCAATATACTGCACATAAGTGTCATAGCTGTCCGGCATGATCAGGCTAACCCGGTTACGCCTGAAAGCCAGCTTCTTTTGCACCTGTTCGCGTGCCAGTGCAATGCTGATATCTGAGCTATCAATCCAGGTATCCGCAAATTGATGGTGAACATAACGTAAGCGCTGATTGCCGTTAATGCCCAACACCGCACGCAAAGCAGGGATCGCAAAAGTCTGATCAAACGACTCTTTAAATTCCATCGTGACCTCATGCGCCAGCCGCCTGGCTATCTCGATAGGAAATAGATCGAGTACGCCACCGATATAGTGTTCCATCTGCCCGGTAGACGGACGACGATAGCTGTGACAACGAAAATAAAACATGTCAGATACCGAAATCCGCACCGCTTCTGCCAAAGGCATATCGACATCGATCAACAGTTGTGGAGCAATCGCATGATTCCCCCATATCGGGGCGCTGAATGGCGATTGAATACCTTGCAATAGTGCGGCTGTTCGCTGATCGCAAAAAACGGTTTCTTCAAATAATTTACGATGACCACGCGGCTGCCCTACTTCTTCTGGTTGGTATAACAGCTTGCCGCCGATAATCGCAACCGCTGGTGCCCCAGCAGTTTGACTTGGACTGGCAGTTGGCAATGGCAAATTAGGCGGTATCTCAAACATATAATCTTGAAATACATCCGGTATCTTGGGCGTATTTTTTGAGGACAACTTACGCTTAATCGCCTGAATCAAAGAGCGATGAATCGCCGCTTGCGATGTCGATTGCAGACTCGCCCAGAACTGATACATCTCATGCGAACTCAGCCACGCCTTGCACTGCCCATCATCCGGTAAAGCCTGAATCAGCGTCGCCGCAATCGCCGCGCCGCAACTGGCTAATAACAGATCAGGCGTTTTCCCGGCATCACGCGCTGCGGCATACATACCAAGATAAATCCCAAAACGAAAGCCGCCGCCAGCCATGACCATGCAGCGTTGATATTGAGGAAGTTGAGTGGAAGTGGGAGGATTTGTGCTTGAATTCATCGCAACAAAATACCACAACAACGATGAAGGATTAAACAGAAATTGCGTTTTGCTGTCACAGCGGCAGGTTCAAACGTGTTGCTAAACAACAGCTTGATCGTGCACTGATTCAGTACGTGTTTTGGCTAAGCAATTAGGCTCACTTGGTTGACTAACTAAGTTGAGTAGCTAAGTTGAATAGCTAAGTGAAAAACTGAGCGCCGTAAAAACACGCTCAGCGAAAATGCACAAAGCGCAAAAGGCAATCTCGCTTACTTTGCACTCGATACGTTTCTATGATTATTTTTTCTTTTTAGCAGAAATTCCATCTAGTCAAAAATAGAGATAATTTCGTATACTCCCCATAATTTTTTCAAAAATCGCCTTATATACCAATAATTACTTGGTCGATTAAATATACTAACAAGGAGTATGCATAAACCATCTATAGAAAAAGAGGGGCTTAAGCAAATATCGCCAGCACCGGGTAACGGCGCCACTCTGGCTCTGCATACCGCTGGCAATGCGCAAAAATAAAACTCAGCACGGCATTCTGGTCGTTCAATAGCTGGGGATGATCTGCTTTCCATGTAGCGAATTGCGTAGCCAATACTGGCTCCTCACGGAGTAATTCTTCTGCCAGATCTTCAAATACATAATCGGAGAAAGCTTCTTTCTTCTCTAATACGCTATTAAAAAATCCCCAACGGAAAAAGCTGTCATGTGCCTGTGGCTCCAAGGTTTCGACCGCATACCGCGCTTGGTCCTGATCCAGCGTAATCCAGATATCACCCGCCTTGATCTGATGGGTGCCAGTCTGCGTGCTCAGCTCCATGTCGTCATGAAATAAATGACCTTCATAGGCATGTGGGCGCGATGTAACTGAACGAATTTGGTAGGTCTGCGCCTGCACAATGCGGTCACTGGCAATTCGCTCGATCTTGACGCCATTCCACTGCAAGCGCTCAATCGCAGCGCGCCATTGCTGGGGTACGACATAGGCAATCGGCGCAGGGACTACGACTTCTGGCTTGAAATGATTGAAGTAAGGAATATCCTTTTCCCATGCTTGATGTTTGTCGTAGTACAAACGACTGTAGTCGCCTAATGCACTGGGCTTGTGGCAAGCCTCATAGCCTTTAAAACGAACCGTCGAGACATGCTCGTCATCCCGGCGCCATTTCACCGGCCAATGACTGCGTTTTTTTCCTTGTTGTTTGGCGGCGTCACGCAATTGCTGGATTTGTTCTGCGTGCTTGATGGTGAACTCCAACGCGACTTCGACTAGAGCGCGCATGGATGCGTAGCGATCGGCGAAGGGTTTTAGCATATGCGTTTCTGGCATAAAACCGATGGTGTGATGCAAAGCGGCGTAGCCCGTAGAGAATCGCGCAGTTTCTAAAAACTCTTCTATCCCTTGATCAGGACTCTCTTTGACAGGATTCACATAAGGACAAGTCGGCCAGCCGCGTTGCGCCATATCTGCAAACATCACTGGCAGCATCTGCTCACGCAAAAACTGCCCCAGATCGCCGCCGAGTTTATCTGTTTGGGTATGGATCAAGGTCATCGTGTAAGGATAATCTGCCCCGTTGGAGGTGTGTGTATCCACCATCACATCTGGGTCCCAAGCGGTAAAAAATTGGTTAAACACTTGCGCATTCAAGCTGTCGCACTTAATGAAATCACGGTTCAAATCCAGATGCAGACTATTCCCGCGGAATCCAAACAACTCGGGACCGTCTTGATTCACCCGCGATGTGTTTTGACGATTGTGGCAACCATCCACGTTATAAATCGGAATAAAAATAAACGCGGTACGACCTAGTTGCGCCAACCGCTCTGGCATCACACACCAGTCGCGCACCAGCGCCATACAGGCATCAATACCTTCGGGCTCACCGGGGTGAATACCGTTATTATTAAAAAATACCGGACGCTGTTCATGCTTGATCTGCTCACGATCAAATACGCCATCCGCAGTCACTACACCAGCATGAATAGGCACACCGGCATCCGAGATGCCAATCTGACTGAAGTGCAAGACATGAGGAAAAGTGGATGCCAGCTTTTGATAAAAGCCAATACACTGATCCCAGGTCGTCGTTTGGTTTTGATTACCGAGTTCGTAAGGTATTTGCAGGTCTGTTGACATAGTGAGCGTCCAAGGTGAAGAAGGTATCCAAGGTATGCAGCACGCATCCCGTGATGATCAATTAGATACGTTAGGAAAAATAACTACCGTGATTTTGCCTGAATTAGACTGGTAGCGAGCGATATTATCTTGGTATACAGGCAAATCTCGCACAGTCACGAATCACGTAAAATACATCAACCCACAACGCCCCAGGAGCCTCATCTTGACCAACGCCGAAATCGCCGCTTTACGCCTGAGCTGTCACACCATCCTCCCCGGTCACCGTCAACTACCGCCAGCGGAACAGTTTGCCGCCATGGCGCAATGGTGCGAAGCCAACCATGTCTTGCATGACACTTATGGTGAGGGTGAATTAGTCCAACACTTTGAACAAAAAATCGCTCAGCTATTAGGTAAAGAAGCCGCCTTATTTTGCATCACCGGCACCATGACACAAGTCACCACCTTGCGACTCGCTTGTGCCGAACGTGGCAACAATTTGGTGGGCTTACATCCAAGTTCACATATTTTTATCCATGAAAACAGCAATCATGAATTGCTTCGCCACTTTAATGCCCTCAGAATCGGCAATCCATATCGCCCCTGGACAGTAGACGATCTCAAGGCGATACCGGAAAAAATCGGTGCCGTTCAATACGAATTACCCATGCGAGAAATCGGCGGGCAACTCCCTAGCTGGCAACAACTTCAGGACATCAAGTCCTACTGCCAGCAAGAGAATATTCATCTACACATGGACGGCGCCCGCTTGTGGGAAGCACAAAGCGGATTTGCTCAGCCTTTGCGCGAGATCGCGGAAGGTTTTGATTCTGTGTATGTCTCGTTTTATAAAGGCATAGGCGGTCTCGGCGGCGCGATGCTACTAGGCGGTAAATCTCTGATCGATCAGGCACGGGTCTGGATGCAAAGGCAAGGCGGCAATGTATTCCGCCGCTCGCCCTACGTCGTGGCAGCAGCGATGCAATTTGATCAGCGTCTGGACGACATGCCGGCCCTATTCCAGCGTACACAATGGCTGTATCAACTGCTGGCAGATTTTCCACAATTAAAAGCCAATCCAGTGCAGCCTCAATCCAATATGTTGCACCTGTATTTACCCGTCAATAAAGAACGTGCAACCGACATCCGCAACCAGATCGCGCACGAACATGGCATCTGGTTATTCGGCAATGCCGTGCACACGGCACTGCCAGAACAATGCATGTTTGAATGGTATATCGGCGATCAACTGTTAGCGATGAAGGACGTTGATGTGAAGAACGCGCTTACGTTATTTGTAGAGAAAATTTTGGAAAAGCTTTGATGGGAATTTATAAAAACTCTTGAGTCGACCTACAACATTGCGCATAAAGCTATTTTTCTTACCAATCCTGCTTGAGACACGCGGGAATGACATGCTTAGAATTTGCATTGTTACTAATGGCCTTCGTTATGAATAAAAGATTTTAAAAAAATTTCTGATTTAGATGTCCAATATAAATAAGGCTTACAGAGCAAAAATGGCTTGTAAGCCTTATTTTATATGGATGATCTTAGCGAAATTTCTAAAAAATGAGATCGAAGTTCATTTTTACTCAGGTTTTTATCATTACTGCGACAACTGGTCGACATAATGCAGCCTTGGAATCACTCAATATGCAGGCATGTTGAAACTTAAAGCATCCCTGAAAAACGCTTATCCAATTCGTCCCAGAAATAAGAATTTTGCTGTAAAAATAGTTAGCCAAAATCACCATAAAGCATTCGCTTACTGATACGCTGCTGATGTTGTTTCTTCCTGGTTTATTTACTGAGATACAGACATATTTTCGTGTTGATTTAAGTAGCCTGCTCTGAACTTTTTCATTTTACTTTTCCATGACAATGACCTCTTCTTCCAGCCGCATCAATGGACTGGATACCTTACGTGCGATTGCAATTTTGCTGGTATTTATGTATCACTACATGGTCTTTGTCAGTCATGAGGCGAGCTTCGGTAGCTTGAGTCAAATTGGCTGGGCCGGCGTCGATTTATTTTTTGTGCTGAGCGGCTATCTGATCGGCAATCAGATTTTTTCAGCAATGCAATCGGGTCATTCGTTTTCGCTAAAGATGTTTTATATCCGCAGAGCCTTGCGAACGTTGCCCAACTTTTACGTGATATTGGCAGTGTATTTATTGTTTCCTCTTGCCGTCGGTGGGAATCCTGTTACACCTTTGTGGAAATTTTTAAGCTTTACGCAAAATTTTAACTTGCGTCCTGGTTCGGCGTTTTCTCATGCCTGGTCCCTATGCGTCGAAGAGCAGTTTTATCTGTTGTTGCCAGCCATCGCCTTACTAGTACATCGCCTGCGAAAATCGCTCAAAGCCGGTTGGATATTATTGATCGGTTTGATGACTATTGCAGTGTTAATACGAAGTTGGATGTGGCGCGATGTTGGCAGCGATGGCGGTCTGTATTACGTCAATATTTATTATTCCAGCTTATGTCGGTTTGATGAGTTGTTACCCGGTGTTGCAATAGCGATGCTAAAGAACTTCCATCCTGCCGCATGGCAGCGAACGCAAGCATGTGGGCGAACAACTTTACTCGGTGGTATTGGGTTGTGTTTTTTTAGCCTCTACTTATTTACCAATTACAACTACGTCGATGGTCAGGGATTTTTATGGTTCACCACCGCTTTTGGTTATAGCCTGCTGGCGATCAGTTTTGCTTTATTAACGGTAGCGGCACTTAGTCCCGTCTCTTGGCTGTATCGGCTTCGTATTCCTGGCGCAGCTAAGTTAGCAATCTGGTCTTACGCCTTATATCTGGTACATAAGCCATTGATGAATGTACTAATCAACCCCTTAAACAGCATAGGGATAAGCGTAACTAGCGCTAGTGGAATTGGTGTGATGTTTGTCGCCAGTCTGATCGGCGGATGGCTGCTATTTACTCTGGTAGAAACTCCATTTATGAAATTGCGTAATCGATTTTTCCCGACTAATTTTGTAAAGCGTACAGAGTCAGGGAATACTAAAGTGCTAAATTCAATACTGATCAAGAATTCCCGCTCAACTTAATTCAGATAAACGTTTATCGGTTAAAGCCCTGCTCTTATCGCGTAATCCGATGTCTTTATCGCAAACAAAATGTGAGGTAACTAGCAAATGCATAAACTTGTTTCGGTCATTAAACAACAAGGAGAAGCGGCGATGAAACATCTGAAAATTATTCTAGTAGCGACCATCGTAGCGGTTGCGCTCAACACCTCATTTGCAGACCCGATCAGGATCGGTAATCCTGCGGGTTGGACTGTGTGGGGACCAACCGACAATGATAAATATGAGATCGGTATTGATACTGACGAAGGCAGCAAGGAGCATCCAGCTTTATATATCACCAGCAGAGGTCAGCCAAGCGACGAGGTTGCAGCAATTACCCAAACGATCGATGGCACTGATTATCAGGGACAAGTCATTGAATTTAGCTTGATGGCTCGCGCAACTGGCGCTGCGAAAAATAAAATCTGGTTACGCCACATGCGCTCAGGCGGCGATTTGGAAATGAAGGTGCAAGTGATTCCAGATGGACGAGGATGGGAGAAAATCATTCTCAAATCCTATTTACCCCAGAGCACTGATGCATACCGTAATCAATTTGAGATCGGTATTGCGCTCGCCTCCCAGGGGAAAATTTGGGTACGAGACTTAAAGTTAGAAAAGCATGCGCTTTCACCGACACCTGATAAATTCCCGATACCAACATACCGATCAGGTCTGAGACTTGAGCCGCCACGTAATCTGAACTTTACTGAATAACAATGCCGACTTTGTTACGTCCATCCGCACACCAAGACTGGCCATTCTTGCCCGTCTTGGCATCAACTATATTGATACTGATCGGCATGGTACTCAGCCACCGTGCTGCGTGGCTGGCGGATTTGGTTGCACTATTACTGACGTTTAGTATTGCAAAAGTTTTCTTGATTATCCTGTTAAGCAAACGCAGACAATGTAGTCCAACTTTGTATTGGATGGGGTTGTGCTTTTTAATGACGGTGGCGATCGCCAGCGGATTGTTGATAGAAAAAACGTTATGGCCTATGTTACGAATCAGACATGCGGACTGGATTATGCCAAGCTTGCTACTAGTGTTATTAACAGCAACTATTTTACCCGCAGCAATCTCTGCCGAAATCTCGTACAAAGAGCACGCCACACTCGCCAAAGCCCAAGCAACACACGCTGTGGAGCGTCAATTGCTGGAGGCGCGTTTAGCTGCATTGCAAGGTCAGATAGAACCGCATTTTTTATATAATACTTTGGCAAATGCACGCGTATTGATACGTGACGATGCAGTCGCAGCGGAGGCGATGTTAAATCATCTAAACGTCTACCTGCGCGCGGCAATGCCCGATTTGCGCGCAAATACGACGACGCTGGGGCAAGAGTTGGAACGCGCTAAAGCCTACCTCGATATTATGAAAATTCGCCTGGGTGAACGATTGCAATTTACGATAGACGCATCAGAGGCTGCACGTGCTTGCGCTATCCCGCCCTTGTGTGTGATGACCTTGGTAGAAAACGCGATTGAACATGGGATAGAGCCACAACTGAGAGGTGGACATTTGCAGATAAACGCAGTTGTGGACGCCAGCATATTGACGATCACAGTCAGCGATGATGGTGCGGGCTTCCAAGCAGAGTTGGGTAACGGCGTTGGTCTGATCAATCTGCAAGAGCGTTTGCAAACGCTGTACGGCCAAGGCGATGATGAAAGTACCGAAACAAGTGCTGAATTGAGCTTAGCGGCACGACTACCATCTGGTGTGATTGCGACGATTAGGCTTCCCATCCAAAACGAACTGAAGGTATAGCGCGGTATGCGTTTGACACAAACCACTACCATCCTCCAAGCCAACGCTAAAGCGCGGCGCGCCCTCTTGGCGGAGGACGAGAGTTTATTGCGAACCGAGTTACGCAAAGCCTTAACTTTGTTATGGCCAGAATTAGAGATTGTTGCAGAAGCAGCAGATGGTATTAATGCGATGAGGTTACTTCAGGAGCATCAACCTGACATCGCTTTTTTAGATGTACGCATGCCAGGTTTATCTGGCGTTGACGTGGCACGCCTTGCGGCGCAACGTTGTCATATTGTCTTTTTGACGGCATACAATGAGTATGCAATACAGGCGTTTGATCAAGGTGCGGTTGACTATCTCCTCAAGCCTCTTGATTTGACCCGACTGGCGGTGACGGTACAACGATTGCAAGAAAAGCTAGCCACCCCACTCGCAAGTTTTGCTATATCAGAACAACAGCAAGAACAAAAAAAGGGCGAGCCAAATCCTATTCCGTTGAAATGGATACAGGCGTCTAGCGGCACACAGTTGCGTATTATCAATATAAATGACGTGCAATGCTTTCGGGCAGATGCCAAATATACCAAGGTCGTCACCAACAAATTTGAAGCGTTGATCCGTACCACGATCAAGGACCTGATGCTGCAACTAGACCCAGAAAAATTCTGGCAAATATCGCGTAGTGCCATCGTCAGCGTCGCGGCCATTGATACATTGCAAAGACAAGATAATGGCCTTGTGCTGAAACTAATGAATGAGGCCGAATGGCAAACCGTATCGCAAGCTTTTCAGCATCGGTTCAGGCAAATGTAATTTTGCTATGGCACAGATGATTTAACGCGAATCTTGTCATCGTTGTCCTTATCAACCTCGCTGCTACCATTCCGCCCGAATAAATAAATCAAAAACAAAATCACAAAACCACCGTCCAATACAATCACAGGCAGCATTGGCTTCAAGGCAGCGTCGTTCAGGCTCATCAGCAGTACGCCGACCAAACCGATTTTTTCTACCGTGACGGCGACAATAATGGGAATGCGACATTCAGGGTGCCTGGCGGAATAAATCAATAAGCCACCCAGACAAGCGACCAATAAACTCCAATGGCGGGCGAATAATATGCCTGCGCTATCGCTTACAACCAATTGTTGTGCCTGCAATAGGGGTAAGGGTACGATAAACTGTAGGCCTGCCAGCAGCATAATGCCACCAGCGATGTAGAGGATGATTTTGATATAGCGCTGGATCATGTTGTCTCCGGTTGGGTTTTTTGTTTTGTTTTATTTCGTCACAGCCAACAGATAATCTATCTGGCCTCGTCTGTCAAACTCTGCTTTATGTGAACTGCATCACACCAGACGCATAAACGACTTTATTGAAGCTCATGCAAACCAAGCCGTTTAATTCTGTTTTTAATTCCTATCTAATTTATGTCGGCGTTGCGCTGGCCTCTGCTGGGGTGGCGTTGTACACGCCATTGATTGTGTCGGAAACAGGTAAATCCTTTTCTGGCACTTGGGCCGCATCGATTCTGTTTGGCTTGAATTTTGGTCGTGTCATCGGCTCGCATTTGGGTAGCCGCTATCCCAAGCTGGCGAATCATCCATTTTCTGTCACAGGCAATATCTTGCTGGAGGGGCTTGCCCTGTATTGCATGGCGTATTTACATCAGGCCTGGGCTTTGGCCTTGTTTGCGGTACTGGCTGGATTGGGAAGCGGATTGTCTTTTCCTGGGCTGAAAAATTATTTACTGAAGTTAAAAGAATTAGATCAGTCGTCTTTATTTAGTCGTCTAGCCTTTGCCATACGAATGGGCTTGGTGCTGGGATATCTGATGGCGGGTTGGGTGCCGGTGCATAGCCTTAAAATCGTGTTCTTGATTGTGCTGATCACGTTTATCGCTTATGCCATATTTATGTTGTATGCCATGCGCGCGATTGCTGCGCATGAGACGGACTATCTTGCCGTGCTGGCAGTCAAACAAGCTGCATCGGTCACTGCAAATAATCAAGCAGATTCAGCGCTATCAGTCACGCCATCAAAAACACTGCCACGGCTGTTTATGGTGTCAAATGCCGTATTCTGGTGCTTTGCGGTCCAGCCTATGATTGGCTTTAGCCTGCACATTCCTAAGTTCACTCCAGGTATTCCTGTCTCCACCCCATTTTGGCTGGCGGCACTGGTCATCATCTTCTTCCAGATACCGGTGTCTAAACGAGCCGTGCGGATACGCGATCATTTCCGCTTCTTGCAGATTGGCTACAGTTGCCTGTTTGCTAGTTTTGCTCTGATGGTGTTCGCTGGTGGCCACAGCAGTGCCGTCATCATTTCTGCAATTTTGCTTTCATTTGCACAAGTATTTTACGGCCCCTCATTTGATGTCCTTATTGCACGACATTCGACAAGATCGTCGGAAGACACCGGCAAATTGATGTCGCAACAGATTTTTTATCAAAGCACAGGGACAATGATCGGTAGCCTCGCTGGCGGTGTGCTGTTTGATCTTGCTCAAACCATGCATATACCTATACTTAACTGGTTATTACTTGGCATAGGTAGTTTGGGGATGATGATCTTAAGCCGTAAAAAAATTCCTGATCTGTATCGTCGCTCTTAAAGCTGTGATTCTTAGAGCTGCCACCGGTCAATTAACAAACGCCCAAGAAAAAACTGGGCTGCTCACAGAAAACAAAAAGAACTTTTCTCTCTTCAGATAGGTCAAACGGCATAATTTTAATATACTCCCCAATATTTTTAAAAAATAATGCCGATTGCCCAGCGATCTTCTGGACGATCTAAATATACCTACCTCCAGTATTTATTTCAACCGAATTACACATCGAGCTAATACGCCTGATTAAACCGCTAACCTGATCACTATGGCTAAGCCAGAGTAATTGAAAACAGATCAAATAGTTGCCCAAAAGAATTTTTACGCCTAGTATGAAGCAGCTATTCACTAGGCTCCCGTCCACATCAGCATATCAATACAGCATTATGAAAACAAAAAATCTCCTTCTCGGTACATTGTCCTTGCTCTTTTGCATCCATTCCTACGCAGAGACAGGCGTAACCAGCAAGGCAATTCTGGTCGGTCAATCTGCGGCTTTATCCGGTCCAGCGCAACAGCTAGGGACAGAGATGCGCGACGGCGCGCTAGCCTACTTCGATCATGTCAACGCACAAGGCGGCGTTGCAGGCAGGCAGATCGTGTTAAAAACACTGGATGATGGTTATGAGGCCGACAGAGCAAGCGCAAACACAAAAGAGCTAATCGATAAACATGACGTTTTCTCCTTGTTTGGTTATGTAGGCACGCCGACTTCCAATGCAGCTTTGCCCTTGGTTGCCAAAGAAGGGATTCCTTTCTTTGCTCCATTTACTGGTGCTGAGTCTTTGCGTGAGCCGTTTAATCGCAACGTCTTTAATATCCGCGCTAGCTATTTTGAAGAAACCGAAAAGATCGTCCAACATATAACGACATTGTCGATGAGCAGAATTGCTGTGTTTTATCAAAACGATGCTTACGGCAAAGCCGGCCTAGAAGGCGTTACAAAAGCATTAAATAAACGTCATATCGAGGTCATCGGCATTGCTACCGTTGAGAGAAATAGTGTTGATGTGGCACCAGCGGTTGCCAAAATAAAACAAGCAAAACCGCAGGCAGTAATTATGATCTCTGCCTATAAATCCTGTGCCGCGTTTATCAAAGAAATGGTGAAAGATCCAGTTGGCGCGCCTATTTTCTGGAATATTTCCTTTGTCGGCAGTCAAGCCCTATCAAAAGAATTAGGCAGCGAAGGACGCGGCGTTATGATCTCGCAAGTAGTTCCAGCACCTTGGGAAGAAATCAATCCATTGATTAAAGAGTATAAAACTCTGTACGCCAACAAGCCTGGCAGAGAGCCGGGTTACGTTAGTCTGGAAGGATTTATCGCGGCCAAAGTCTTTGTAGAGGGTTTAAAACGTGCTGGCAGCAGCCTGACTCGCGATAGCTTTATCAAAGCAATGGAATCGATGGGAGCTTATGATGCAGGTGGCTTTTCAGTGAAATTCAGTCCGACTAACCATAACGCATCTCATTTTGTCGAATTAACCGTCATTGGAAAAGACGGAAAATTTATGAAGTAATTCTAGTTTTGAACTCTGTAGTAACTGGCAGCAGCTTCCTGCTGCCACTATTTTTTCTCGCTGATCGTGAATTAGCAAGCCAGCAAACTTGGCGGGACGGACATGTTTTCAAATCGACCGTCCCTTGACTTAGGTTATGGCATGCTAAAAATAGCGTCGCACCCTTCCCTGGTCTCCTCAACACCATCAAGTTCATCGTTCATTTCCAGATCAAATAATTCTTCAATCGCATTCATATAGCTATTGACGCGAGTAGCGCCGATGAGGCGATAAATATCACCTGCCTCGTTGCGAATGCCGATGATCATTTTTTCTTCTTTGACAATATCCACGCTGACTTGCGTCAGCAAAATATTACCGATGATTTGTTTATCAATTTTGGCAACAGCTTTGCCTGGGATTAATGCAGTTTTCAAGTTGGCTCCTGTGATCGTAAGCGAATGATAACGACTTTATCAGCGTTTATCTCTAAGAACATGTTAGCATTTGACTATGCATATAAATAACACAATATTTTTATCTCATGACCAATTTCTTTTTTACCCAGCCAATTCTTTATATCACCCTGTTTTTTTCTGCATTTTTGATCATTTTAGTCTTTTTAAAAACATCGAAAAGCAAGCCTAAAAAACGGCGCTCCAATTACAAACAAGTACCGCTGATGACACCGAATGAAATTGAATTTTTCGGCCGGCTTTGTCGCTCCTTGCCCGGAGCGCATGTATTCCCTCAAGTCGCTATGGCGGCCTTAATTACGCCCGTCGACAGTTTTCAAGAAAATCGATACGCCTATTGGAAAATCAATGAAAAGCGCGTTGATTACGCGATTTATAGCCGCAACATGGATCTGATTTGCATCGTCGAACTAGATGACCGTATGCATAATCCAGAAAAAGACAGAGAGCGAGATCAACTGACAAAAAGTGCCAATGTCGCAACATTGCGCTGGCAATCCAAAGCAAAACCGTCTGAACTGGAGATTTTTCAAACAGTTAACCAGTTACCGCATATGCAGAACAATCCAATTTTGCCCTTAACGCGCAAACCAAAGGCGCCCACGAAACCAAGTTATCAATCGCTGCACAAAAGACACAATTCACCTTCGCCAGAAAACCAGTCGAATAGAATTCAGAATTGAGCAGATGAGGCGTTCGATGATGCTTGCTATAAATTCTTTTGTATCTTAAGAGCCATACAAAGTTGTGCCGGCAAGACATAGCGACGAAAACAGTATTTTAGTATGGCGAGTCGCTGCAACGCAGCTAGAACATTTTTGCTTAAGTATGTTCATTTGTCCGGTTTATCAAGAGCGTCCGTACTTATCCTCAAATCTGACGATGTCATCTTCACCTAGATATTGACCACTTTGTACTTCGATCATGACTAGATTCAAAATACCAGGATTCTCTAATCGATGTTTGTGACCAGCAGGGATAAAAGTGGATTCGTTGGTGCTAATGAATAATTCACGATCTCCATTGACCACTTTAGCCATACCGCTGACGACTATCCAGTGCTCACTGCGATGATGGTGCATTTGCAAAGATAACGATGCGCCTGGCTTCACTTCTATACGTTTGATTTTATATTTTGCGTCCTCTTCAAGTACCGTGTAAGTACCCCACGGACGATGCGCTGTCTGGTGTAATTTGTAAGCGTCGTTACCACTTTTTTTGAGTGCAGCAAATAGATGCTTCACATCTTGTGCTCTTGATTTATCAGCGACTAACAAAGCGTCTGAGGTATCAACAATAATTAAATTGTCTACACCGACGGCGCCAATCACGCGTTTATTGCTCTGGACATAGCAATTAGAAACGTCATATAACAGGGCCTCGCCCTCAATACGATTGCCATCAACATCAGCAGCCGTCAAATCGCCAAGCGCAACCCATGATCCGACATCACTCCAGCCTAAATCACAAGGTACCACTGATACCTGTTGTGACTGCTCCATGACTGCGTAATCGATAGAATTATCGGGAATCAGACCAAATGTTTTTTGCTCAAGATCAACTTGAATATAGCCAGTTCCCTTTAAGGTGCGCGATTGGGACAGACATTTTTTTGTCGCTGACAGTATCTCAGGACAATACGTCTCCATTTCTTTCAAAATAGCTGATGCCTTAAAGCAGAACATACCGGAATTCCATAAATACTTGCCTGAGGCAAGATATTCTCTGGCTTTTTCCATTGAAGGTTTTTCGACAAATCGTAATACTGTATTTCCATCGGCTTCAATATAACCATAACCAGTTTCAGGTGAGCCTGGCTGAATACCGAAGGTAACAAGACTACCTTGCTCGGCCATCACGACCGCACTCTTAACTGCGCTAACAAATGCTGCCTGATCAGAGATCAGATGATCAGCGGCTAAGATCAACATCATCGCATCTGGACCATAAACGTCAGATAAGTAAAGCGCTGCAGAAGCGATCGCTGCAGAAGTATTGCGACCAAACGGCTCTAAGATGAATGTTGTATCAACACCCTTCTCATTGATTTCAAGATAGTCATCTTGAGTTTTAAAAAATAAATCCCGGTTAGTGACCGTGATAATTTCCCTCACATCAGGCAAGTCAGCACCGCGTAAAAAAGCTTTTTGCAAAAGACTTTGACCATCAGTTAAGCGAATAAATGGCTTGGGATGCAACTCTCTAGACACTGGCCATAAACGTGAACCTGTACCACCACATAAAATTGTAGGGAAAATTTGCATGGGATTCTCTATTAGTATTTAATTTTTTAAAATTGATTACGCTTACAAGGTTTTGAACATCACCAAAATCCTATAGATTACCAAAACGCCTGATAGCAAAGCAATCTGACATCAACTACCAATATTAGTGCAAATAACTTCAATTTTTTTGAGATTAAAACGTTTAAGCTTTAAAAATAGCTACTGGTAAGCAGGAAAACGGGGATTTCGAGGCTTTACAAAGTCATCAACATGCCGAACACAGCAAGCGCCATTGTGAAGGTCGCTAACCACCCGATCACTTTAAGACTTGTTGTAATAGTAAACTGCCCCATTATCTCTGGTCTTCCTGCCATCAACATCATGACAATCATAATCGGCACAGAAATTACGCCGTTGATGACCGCACTCCAATACAAAGCCTTGATTGGATCAACTGGTGTGAAGCCAATCAAGATACCAATCAAGGTTGATATAACGATGATGGCATAAAATCCTTTGGCGTTCTGCGGCGCTAACTCCAGACTATTTTTCCACTGAAATGCTCCTGCCATCGCATAAGCGGAGGATCCGGCCAATACAGGGATTGCCAGCAATCCCGTCCCGATGATGCCGGCACTAAACAACATAAAAGCAAATTCACCTGCAATCGGGCGCAGCGCAGTCGCTGCTTGCGATGAGGTCTGAATATCGGTAATACCATGCAAATTCAATGTAACGGCAGTCGTCAGGATAATGAAAAAGGCAACCAAATTTGAGAATCCCATCCCAATATAAGTATCTATCTTAATACGCCGTAAATTGCTCGCTGCCTGCTCAGGCGCTTCGATCAAAGGTCGTGCTTTTGGGTCTGCAATTTGCTCCTCTACTTCTTGTGAGGCTTGCCAAAAAAACAGATACGGGCTGATGGTTGTGCCAAATACGGCAACAACGGTAGTAATGTATTCGGCATTAAAGCTCAGGTGCGGCGCCAACATCTTTGCCAGGACAATTGCCCAGGGAATATGAACGACAAATACCGTGGCGACATAAGCCAATAAGGCAAGTGTCAGCCATTTCAATATACGGACATAGCGTCGATACGCAATAAATACTTCCAACAGCAACGACAGCACACCAAACGCAACGGCGTATAACTGCGCCGGTCCCCCAACGATGAGTTTTAAGGCATCCCCCATTGCAGAGACATCGGCAGCAATATTAATCGTGTTGGCAACTAATAACAGTCCTACAACGCTATACAACAGCCATGCCGGGTAATGCCGGCGAAGATTAGTCGCCAGTCCATGCCCACTTACACGACCTATCCTTGCACTTACAACCTGAATACCGACCATCAACGGGTAAGTAAATAACACCGTCCACAGCATATTAAATCCGAACTGCGCACCCGCCTGAGAATAGGTAGCGATCCCACTCGGATCATCATCTGCTGCGCCAGTAATCAATCCGGGACCAAGTTTTTTAAGCCAAGATTTTTCGCTGTCGTTAGTAGTTATTTTTTTATTCACAATACTCGTTTTATGAATTTATATTCCGACAATGACCCAGGCGATTGGATGGGATTAAAAGAGACGCATTGCACTAAATTGCAATAATTTACAACTTACTTCTGATAACTATTAAGAACAATGGGATACAATCTGAAATACTTCTTTACATTCGTTACATACATTGGCGGCTCTATGTACATTGCAAAACAAAAATTAGCTTCGATTGAGTATCTCAGTCAACTTGGCGTATTTAGTCGTGCCAAAGCATTGTCATCAAGCGTTGGTCGTTTTGCGTCGGACTTTTGTTGGGCGTATCGTACGGTGTTTCCTACTAATCATGTAAATTATGAACGTCAAAGCCGATTTTTATTGCGCACGATATTCAACTTACAACCCAGTGCGTGTTGGTTCAGATATGTAAAAGAAAGCTATCTTCGCGATATCGCGAGCAAAGAGCCAAGTCTGCTCGAAGCAGTACACCGTCCATTCTTTGACAGAAACATCACGTCAACCAAGCGAGTACGGCTGCTAAAAAGTCATTTTGAAGAATTTCAGTCTATCTTTGGCCCGCATCAAGCCTTGAATGTAATGATTGGTGATCGCGTTTCTCTTTGTAAAATGGAAGGTAAAAGTGGAGAGAATTTTGTCATCAATCTCGTTCGTGAAGACGCCTACAAACGAGAAGGTGGCGTAACCCTGGAGTTATCCATGAATAATATCCCGCTACTTTGTTTGACTTTCACGTTAGAAACATTGGGACGTGAAATCTTGATCAAAGTAGGCGGAATTCAATCTAAAGGACTCCATTGCCGTGACGCCACAAGAGATGCGACGCATGCTTTGCATGGTATCCAACCTAGACTATTATTGATAGAAGCGTTAAGAGCAATTGCTATCAAAATTAATTGCACAAACATTGAGTGCATCAGCAAAGAAAATCATATCCACAGATCTTGGAGATATCGATTTAAAAAAACGATCAATGCTGAATATAATCAGCTATGGCTACTAGCTGGCGGAAAAGAAAATCCGGACGGAAATTTCGATATTCCTAGTGTCATCGAAGAAAAATCGATTGATGAAAGACCATCAAAAAAGCGTGCAGAATATCGTCGTCGCGCGACTTTGCTCGACTTAATGCGTCAGCAAATCCATCAAGAAATAATCAGAGCTGATGTTAGCCCTAGGTTAGTTAGTTCTACGATATTATGGACAGCACAAAATCAAAACCTTTCGTACATGACCAGCGTCGCTAATGCGAGCAATGACAGTGAGTCTTATTTGAATCCTGTCGAAATTATGGCTAAAGTCCACTGACCTTTTTTGACTTCTTATTACATTGACTAATTGAACCATCAATTTGACGGATAATCCTAGAAACGGCAGTTGGACGAGTCTGAGTGTGCATTTTTTCGGTTTCCAGCAAGGCGAGACGAGGCGCAACCTTCACGTTGCAACGAGGAGCAACGCGGCTTGGGAGCCGAAAAAGTGGGCAATCAGTTCGTAGCGCTCTCACCAGAACGGTGACGGTAAAAACACTGACATAAGTCAATTGAATCAAATACTTATTACACTGATGAGCGGTCAACTGCCGTTTCTAGGATACTGACCCGAGGCGGAATCGCCTAAGTTAAGATTAAAAACTACTGAATAACCCAACCCCAGCACTCCAATCGGGACTACTTTGATTAGCGCCCTTCGTTACATAAACACGCACACCACCCAGCTCATTGATGCGATACGAGCTAGAAATTTCTGTCACCTGGTAATACGATGTTCCATTCACTGAAGGTTGTTCAACAGTAAAGGTGATCGCTGTTGTGCTTTTTTCAGAAAATTCCGTAGATAAGGACAAGTAGCCAGACCATACATTTTTAAGTTGAATATTTTCTGATAATCCATTGATCTGGATTAATCCAGGACTACCTAATTTAGTGTATTTGGTACCGCCACTTAACAATGCTTTCTCAAATGGATAACTTGCCGTCAACGCTAAAGAATAATCGTTCTTACCAGTTCCTAATCCTTTCGCACTATCAGCAGCGGCAATCTTCGCACCTAGCACAGCATTGATGGCAATTGCTGTCGCCGCATCTGTAAAAACTTCTTTATTAGCACTGACAAAAACATCTCCCGATCCAGATGAAGAGACTAATTTGGGAGTAATAGTGACGCGTTTGTTAACCCTGGTTCTGATCGAACCAGCGGGTGCGGTTCGATTTAAGTAAGACGTCGTGAAAAGGAAATCAATGTCATATGCGGACCATTGCAAGCTAACTATTTTCTCGATGGTTTTACTTGCTACACTTTCGGAAAAACTACCCGCGGTATAAGTAGCGCCGACATCAATAATAATTGGCTCTCCCTGAGCTAACTCGGCCAACTCAGCTGCAACGTCAGCGCCCCATGCGCGAGATACAGATGAGATCAACATAACAGACAGCGCAAGACGACTGATATTCTTGACTTGCAAAAGTCGACCTGTTATGTCCATGACTATTTTCTTTAAAGTTTTATGTTGCTCTGTTCGAGTCACTTAATTGATCATTATTTTTATTCTAAATTTGATGAAAATTTAGCCTGTTTATTTCTATGCTAGAACTTTCAACAAGTGTACCAAACGGGAGCTCTTTGATAGCTGTTTTTCATAATTTTTATAGAAAAACTGCACATTAAAACTATAAGAAGTGGATTTGAATAAGAACGGTTAGATAGGCGTAAAAAAAGATTTTAAGACACAAGAATATTTTGACTTTAGAGACGTATCACCATCAAACTCAGGCGCAGGAATGTCCAGGACAAAAGGCCGTATTCAACGATTTTTCGAGCCTGTAAATAAATTTGTGTGAATGTCCACGGCCTATTAACCTCACCCGAGGAATTGACCGATGGACATTGTAATGGATAGAGAAAAACTAAAAGCACTAGCGAAAGACATCAAGAGCGAAGCTGACCTCAAAATGCTGTCGAGGAAGCTACTCAAGCTCACTGTTGAAACTGCACTAAGCGCCGAATTAACCGAACACCTTGGTGATGAGAAGCATGCCAATAGCAAGCCTGGTCGCGGTAATGCTCGCAATGGCAACACAGCAAAGCGACTCAAAGGCACGCATGGTGAAGTCGAGATTTTCACGCCACGCGACCGTGACGGCAGTTTCGAACCGCAGCTGGTGCGGAAAAATCAAACCCGCCTCACCACTATGGATGACCAAATCCTCACGCTCTACGCCAAAGGATTGACTACCCGTGAAATCGTCGACACCTTCAAAGAAATGTACGATGCTGACGTATCGCCTACGCTCATTTCCAAGGTTACTGATCGCGTTCTTGAGCAGATCACTCAATGGCAATCCCGTCCACTCGATCCTATTTATCCCATCGTTTATCTAGACTGTATCGTCATTAAAATCCGTGACAATATGCGCGTCATCAACAAAGCCATTTACCTTGCCTTGGGTGTGATTATGGAAGGCAAGAAGGATTTGCTTGGTCTCTGGATGTCAGACAATGAAGGGGCTAAATTCTGGCTGTCAGTGCTCACCGAGCTAAAAAATCGTGGCGTACAAGACATCCTGATCGCCTGTGTTGATGGTCTCAAAGGATTTCCAGAAGCGATTGCAGCGCAATATCCTGAAACCCGTATTCAGCTCTGCATCGTCCACATGGTGCGCAACAGCTTGAAGTATGTCTCTTGGAAGGATTACAAGGCAGTCACTGCTGATCTGAAACGTATTTATCAAGCCACCACGGAAGATCAAGCTTTGGCAGAGTTAGATCGTTTTAGCCAGCAATGGGGTGAACAATATCCGCAAATTGCCAAGTCTTGGACAACACACTGGGTCAACCTGCGCATACTGTTTGAATATCCGCCAGAGATACGCAAAGCAATCTATACGACGAATGCCATCGAATCATTGAATAGCGTCATCCGCTCGGCTACAAAACGTCGCAAGCTATTTCCAAGTGACGACTCAGCACCCAAAGTCGTCTACCTTGCGATTGCACAGGCATCAAAAAAATGGACGATGCCCATTCAGAATTGGCGTATGGCGCTGAATCGATTTATGATTGAGTTTGGTGACCGTATTCAACAATACGACCACTAAGTTGTTCCGTGGCATTTACACAGAATTTCTTACAGGCTTCTTATTTAAAGCAAAAAAAAACAAAAAAATGGTTACATGCCGAAGCGTGTAACCATTTAATTAAAACAGAATTTTGGGGTGATCGATGGGGCTCGAACCCACGACAACAGGAATCACAATCCTGGACTCTACCAACTGAGCTACGACCACCACTGAGACTTTCAAGGAGCTTTACCCCAAGTAAGTAAGAGCAAGATTATAAGATGTTTTTAACGATATGGCAAACTCTTTTCTCTGTTTAATAATAAGATAATCACAAGCACGCATAAAAAAGCCTGCGCTAAATTAGCGCAGGCGAAACTCACTTTAGCAGTGAGGGGAAGTAAGGCGCATTGCATTGCAACACAGTTCCTCTAATATATCCTTAGCAATTTTCAGAGAAATGGCTTATTACAAATTATTACCAATTGTATTTGACGGATACATGAGTAGTTAAGGAGAAGATCTACGATCACGACTACATCTTGCTTTGCGCAGCATTCAATGCTCGTGCTTTTGCTTTAACTTCAATCACTTCGCGTTTTTTATCTTTGCCTTCTACGATGATCGTCAATGGGATGATATCGCCCTCTTTGATCTGTGCTTTCAAATCCATCAACATCACGTGAAAGCCACCTGGTTTAAGTTCCACCAGTTTGCCGGCAAGCAGATCAAGCTGCGTTACTGCGCGCATTTTCATGACATTATTTTCTGTTTTCATTTCATGAATTTCTGCAATACCTGCGGCAGTAGTTTGTATCTCCACGATATGCACATCGTTACTAGATTGTATTTGCATGAAAGCGCCAGTCGCTTTTTGTTGTGGCACAGTTGCCCTGATCCATGCATCTTTGATCGTCACTTCGGCTTGGGCGCTCATCACGACTGAGAATAAGGCAGCGATAAGACAGATTGATTTAAGCGTAGATTTCATTTTCGGTTTCTCTGTTGATGTTTATTTTAAGATCTGAAGGCAGCCGCAGACACTTAAACATGTTTGTGCTCGACATAATCAGCCATACCCTGCATGCGCTTTAAAGCTTCCAATAGTAAAGCCGGATCGCCTGATGCTAATTTTTTGCTATCCGATAAAGTCTGGCGAAAAACTCGGGCACCCGGCAAACCCGTCATCAGGCCTAGCATATGGCGGGTAATGCCATTCAATTTAAGACCGCTGCCCTTCACTTCTTTATTTGCCGCATGTTGCGCCAATTGTTCACTGATATACGGCAGCATTAATTGGATCAATTCTGCTCTTGATTTAATTGGTGCATGATCATCGTAATAGCGCTGATCAAAGCTCGCCATTAAGTAGGGATTGTGATAAGCCTCACGCCCCAACATCACGCCATCTATGTGTTGTAAATGGAGGTCAATTTCCTCTATGGTTTTAATACCACCATTGATCAAAATTTCTAGTTGAGGAAAATCTTTTTTAAGCTGATAGGCATACTCATATTTTAACGGTGGAATCTCACGATTTTCTTTGGGACTTAAACCTTTTAAGATCGCATTACGTGCGTGAACAATAAATGTATTACAGCCTGCATCAGCAATTTGTCCCACAAAATCACGTACAAATTCATAAGATTGAATATCATCAATACCAATACGATGTTTAACAGTGACATCGATACTAACGACGTCCCTCATCGCTTTAACACAATCAGCAACCAGACTTGGTTCTGACATCAGGCATGCACCAAATGCGCCTTTTTGTACGCGTTCGGATGGGCAGCCGCAATTTAAATTAATCTCGTCGTAACCCCATTGCTCGCCTAACTTGGCACTCTTCGCCAAATCTGCGGGTTCACTACCACCCAATTGCAAAGCGACCGGATGTTCTTCGTCATTAAATTGAAGGTGGCGTGGCACATCGCCGTACAACAAAGCACCAGTCGTTACCATCTCGGTATACAGCCAGCTATGACGCGTAATTTGCCTGTGAAATTGACGGCAATGACGGTCAGTCCAATCCATCATGGGGGCAACAGATATTTTTCTTGATTTATAACTCATTGATTTAATTACTATTTCTTGATCAAACTGGATCGTTTTGAAGAACTTTCAGGTTGGCCGAATTATAGCTGACATAGCAGGGCATCATCCAACTTCCACTGTCTGGGCATATCTTGAGTTAGGTGCGGCAGCGTACAGACCATGTGTCTTATCAGTCTTATTCTGATCCCACACTTATTCAGGAGAACAACATGAAATCTCAACTTGTCATCAGCGCAGTGGTGTTAGCAACAGCCGCCCTTGCTGGCTGTGCCAATAATGCCCCACAGAACACGTCACAACAAGGCAGTTATTCGACGCCCTACCCCAATAATCAAAATAACCAAAATTATCAAAACAACGCCAGTAACTATGGCTATATCGAGTCTATTCAGGTCGTTCGCCCTAATAACAATACCAGTGGCGGCGGCGCAATAGTTGGTGGCTTGGTTGGCGGTCTCTTGGGTAATCAGGTTGGTAATGGTAACGGCAGAACTGCCGCCACAGTAGCAGGTGCAATCGGTGGTGCGCTGGTCGGTAACAATGTTGAGCAAAACAAAAATGCCCAAGCATCCGACAAATACCAAATCCAGATCCGTTTAGATAACGGTAGTACTACCAGCGTCATGCAAGACAATATTTATGATTTCCGCGTTGGTAACCGTGTTCGCTTGATGGATGGTCGCGTCGATCATTATTAATATTTTTATAGAACTGAAAACTCAGATTCTTTATTTCTGATCAAAATTTAACTCCAATTTTTTATTTTATTCAAAGGAATCATCATGTTTGATAAAGACACCAGAGACGCTTACATAGAAAAAATGAAACAACAACTCGACGAATTGAATGTAACCATGCAAGAGCTGGAAGTAAAAGCAAAGGAGGCCAGAGAAGATGCGCACGATAAATACAACGAAGAAATGACTAAACTGCGCGAGCAATCACACTTGGCCAATGAAAAATTGAATGAGCTAAAAGCGGCTGGCGAAGAATCTTGGAAAGACCTAGTAGTCGGCACAGAAAAAGTACGTGATGCGTTTATCAAAACCTTCCACGATTTCAAATCCAAGCTATAAAAATTTTAGCTTCAGAGCGTATTACCAATGAATGCGCTCTGATTTTGCTTAGATAAGATACCTAAATACGATACCTAAATAAGCTAACTAAATAACGCAACTTAACAATGCTACTGAAGAACGTAACTAAGTCACACAACTAGGTTAGGCAACTAACTCAAAAAGCTAAGTTCAGTAGCATCAAAAACATCAGGACAAAGTCATGGGCACCATCTTACTAATTATTTTAATTCTTGCGCTAGTCGGCGCTTTTCCAAGTTGGCCACATAGCCGTAACTGGGGCTATGGTCCGAGCGGCGTCACTGGGCTGATCGTTGTTGTCCTGATTGTTTTGCTATTAACCGGACGAATTTAACCGCTACCGATTGCTACAAACCGCTAATCGACCATCTATCAATGTAACTATCAAGGAGTTGAAATGAATAAAAGTAAACTAGATTTTCACCGCACTATTCATATGATGGTCGGTATTGCCGCATCAGTATTATTGATCAATGCAAGCTGGGCACAAGCACCGGTAACCTCATCACCGACCAGCATGCCGCAAGTAGGTGCACCATTGATTGATCCGCCGCGTTGGTTCCAAGGTGATGCAACGCCAGAAGAGCAATACCAAACTTTGAAAAAAGAAGCTGGTGCAGTTCTTCAAGAATCGTCATATGCCTGTAAGCAAATGAAAGGGGCTACAAGTGCTACTTGTATGAAACAAGCACGGATGACCTATAGCCAAGATTTGCAGCGTGCAAAAGACATGATGAAAACCTCTGCCCGGTAAGCTACAAATGACTTGCCAGCTGCGTTAACATTACTTAAAACTAGAAGTAAAAATGTGACACTAAAAAACTTGGATTTAATCGAATTCAAGATAACAAGAATATTAAGAAAAGTCAGGGGAACAAAATGAAAATTACAAAGAAAATCATCGCCAGCACGCTGGCCATATCGGCGTTTATGCCATTGCTGGCACCATTGCTGATGCTATCCGGCGAGGTACAAGCGCAGCAGTACAACACATCACAAATGACGCCACGGATTGATGGTTTTAATGTCGATGAAGTACGCCGACTAGCCCCTGGCGTAGAACTCAATTTTGGCATCTATGGCACACCTGGCGGTCTGGCTACTTTGCGCATCGCCGGTGCCACGCGTAACCTAACTTTGATTGAAGTAGAAGCTGGTCAGTACGAAGGTACTTACACCATCAACAGCCGCGACAAAATTGCGGCGCGTAGTGCGGTCACAGCCAATCTGCGCGTTGGTAATCAAGTAGCCAGCTCGGTTTTAAATGAATCTCTGCAAATCGGCGTTGGAAATCACACCAATCAAATAATGTCCGGCGCGCAACCGAAGATTGAACGATTTAATGTTGACCCGGCAGTAGACTTAAATGGTGGTAGCGATTTACGCTTTACCGTATTTGGCACACCAGGCGGCAAGGTTGACCTCACCATTAACGGCGTCAAAGGTAAAATATTTTTACCTGAAGTCGCCAGTGGCGAATACGTCAACTCCTACACAATCAGAAGCCGTGATCGTATCGCACCCAATAGCACCGTCACCGCTAATTTACGCGTCGTTGATCGCGGCGTAGAACGTGTCACCAGTGCGACCTTAGGCAGAAACCTGCAAGTAGCACAAGTACAAACTGCACCAGCGCCAGCCGCCCGTATATGCTACAACTGCGGCACTGTAGAAGCTGTCAATATCGTCGAAGTTAAAGGCGAAGGCAGCTACCTGGGCACTATCGGTGGGGGCGTTGTTGGCGCACTGCTCGGTAGTCAGGTCGGTGGTGGCAATGGCCGTACTGCAGCAGAAATTGCAGGCGCTCTAGGTGGTGCCTATGCAGGTCGGAATATAGAAGGCAATGCCCGGAAAACCAATCACTACGAAGTCATCGTCCGCTTACAAAATGGCGCAACGCAGATGATTCCATTTGCCAGCGAACCTGGCTACCGTGTTGGTGATAAAGTACAAGTCAATAACGGTACTATCGTAAGAAATTAATACTAAACGATGACTAAAATAGTCACCGTTTCTTCTTAAGAAAAATCTAGTTCTGGGGTGCTCATTGAGCACCCCAGATTAACGATATGAACTCAATCGAGTCAGTTGGGGGAAACATGCGTGGCAATACTCGTCTTAAATTTATTCATATCTTCAATCTCATCGCAACGATTAGTACAGTCATACTCGCCACTGGCTGCGCGGCCTTGCCTGAAGTACGCTATTTAAATACCTCATTATCTGCCCCGGCAAGCCCGACTGTTACCACTGCACAAGGTACACTCAGCGCCAAGAAAACTAATTCGCTATTAATTAAACGCTGGCGTAATTCTCATATCGACATCGCCGCACTAGCCGCGTTAGAAGAAGCCGCAACTGGCAGCCCGCTTATCGCCGGCAATAAAGTAACGCTCTTGTTTGATGGCCCACAAACGATGACTGCCATGATGGAGGCGATTACCGCCGCCACCGATAACATCAATTTAGAAACGTACATCTTCGATCAGGACGAACTAGGTATCCGCTTTGCAGATCTGCTAATCGCAAAACAACGGGCAGGCGTTCAGGTCAATATTATTTATGACAGCGTCGGCACCATCGGTACGCCACAGACTTTTTTTGACAAAATGCGTGACGCAGGAATTCACTTACTAGCGTTTAATCCGGTTAATCCATTAAAGCTAATTGGCCCGTGGGAACCCAATAATCGTGATCACCGGAAAATCTTAATCGTTGACGGTACAGTCGCTTTTACCGGCGGCGTGAATATCAGCGCGGCTTATGCCAATAGCTCTTTATTTCGCTCAAAAACAAAACGGGATGACAAAGTCGGCTGGCGCGATACGCACATCAAAATCGAAGGCCCTGCAGTCGCCGCAATGCAATGGGTATTTTTAGATAACTGGGCCAGTCAAAAATCACCAGATCTATCCGACAGTAACTTCTTCCCACCATTGAAAGAAGCTGGCGACAAACTGGTGCGCGTGTTAGCCAGTGAGCCAGGTGGCAACCATGAGATTTATAAAGCCTATATTCTTGCGATACAAGAAGCTAAAAAAACGATCCATATCACCAGCGCCTATTTCGTACCGGACGCACAAATCTTGCAAGCCTTAAGTGACGCCAGCAAGCGTGGTGTTGATGTCAAAATTATTTTACCCGGCGTCACAGACAGCGGCTTGGTATTCCATGCAGCGCAATCGTTTTATGATGAAATGCTGACAAACGGCATCAAAATTTATCAGCTACAAATTGCAGTGCTCCACGCAAAAACTGCCGTGATCGACCAGGTCTGGGCGACCGTGGGATCAACTAATATTGATACCCGCAGCTTCTTACACAACAATGAAATCAACGTCGTCGTCTTTGGAGAAGAGTTTGGTAAAGCGATGGAAGCGACATTTGTAGAAGACCTGCGCAACTCCAAAGAAATTACCAAAGAAGTCTGGGAGCAACGTCCCTTTAGCGACAAGTTTAAAGAATGGACTGCGCGGCGACTAGAATATTGGCTTTGATCGTTAGTAGATTTTAGAGATGAAAAGTGTGCCGGATTACTAAATACTCGATTCGTTGTTTAAATATACTCCCACTATGTATATTTAAATGTCCATATAATCATTGGACAATAAGCCATATTTATTAAAAATGATGGGGAGTATATTAAATATCTAAGAATTAAACTGATAAATCAGGCGAACAACAAGTATCAACATAAGCCTGAACTCAGCTCAATCAAAATACCAATAAAACTAGCGCTACTGAGCTTAATTTAGCGGAATATTTCAGTCACATCGCGCAAAGCCAACATCTGTTAAATCACAAAATGGAGACTACATGCAAAACTTTAATCCTACACAGTTACGCCACCCAATACCCCAGCTACTCATCGCCGCCATGATAATTGCTATGAGTATCAGTCATTACGCCATGGCAGATACGGAGATCAATCCGTCCGAAGCAGCAAAAACTATGCACGCCAAGTACAGCGCCATCGAGCAACAGCTAGAACAAAATCAATTCAACCGACCTTTAGTACTAGAGTCTGTTGAAGCCGACCATCGCCTAAAAGGTGACATTTATGCCGTGGTTGATTACCCTCTCACCACCGTCGCTACAGGACTCAAAAGCCCGGATCATTGGTGCGACATCATGCACTTACATCTGAACACCAAATATTGTCACGCTACGAAAACTGCAGCCAATACATCAGATAACAAATCAAGCGCAGCACTTAAAGTCTATATTGGTAAAAAAACGCCGGAAGAATTAAGTGATGCAAGCCGTGTTGATTTTAATTACACTGAAGTTGCAACGACACCCGAGTATATGCAGATCATGCTTAATGCGGACCAAGGACCACTCGGCACTAATGATTATCGTATCATTTTAGAAGCCGTCAGCCTGTCAAAAGTAAAAACGTTTCTACATCTGACTTATTCCTACTCCACCGGTTTGTCTGGACGTATAGCGATGCAAACTTATCTTGCAACGGTAGGTCACGGAAAAGTAGGATTTACCATCAACGGCAAAACGCCAGACGGCCAGCCCGACTACATCGGCGGCGTACGCGGTCTGATGGAGCGCAACACAATGCGCTATTACCTCGCGATTGATAGCTATTTAGGTGCGACAAATGCAGCGCCAGACGCGCAATTAGAAAAACGTTTATTAAACTGGTTTACAGCGACAGAAAAATATCCAAAACAATTACATGAGCTGGATCAAAATGATTATATGGAGATGAAGCGTGCTGAGTACACTAGGCAGCAGAATGTAAAATAAGATTTTAGAAACTGGTTTAGAGGCGAATTTAGTGACTGAGTTAGTTGCTAAGTTAGCGACTAAGTTAGTAACTACCTCAGAAACGAAATTGGACAGGCAGACTTGAGAACAGCACTATTGACTGTCGGGCTAGTAAAGTTGTAGCCCGACATATAAAGCAGTTTATAAGAATTTATAAATCATAAGAAACATCAATCTCCGGTCGTTTATGGCGCAAAGCTAGCGCAACTACCGCACCCACAGCAGTCAGTAGCAAGCCGCCACCGATCACCGGCTTGAGTAATTTCTTACTAGACAAAAATGTGAACGCAGTCACAGCAAGCGGCATTAATGTCTGAAACTGTCCGCCGACTTTTCTTACGTTGGGCGTAAACAAATTGTTGAGCCGCATATCGATCACGCCGAGCAAATGCTGGCCTACACTACGCACCAAAGTTTCGGCATGCAAGCTCTGCAACACAGTGGTTTTGGCCTGGACTATGCCTATGCGATAGACCGCGCCATCCAGCAATAATTGTGCTTTGCGATGAGCGAGAGTGTTTTCTTTTGCTGCGTCACTTCTCATATTGTTCTCCATTAGCCAGTGCGGTGTTGCTTTGATGTTGATGTGATGTTGAGAAAAACTATAAAAGCCGACTAGTCCGGTAAAACCTAGAGCAGCATGTCCCGGTCTGACTTCAGTTCAGCCATAGTCACTGGCAAAGATAACTTGCCATGCTTTACCATTGACAACAGATAGAGCAACAATCCAACAGCGATTGCGACAAACACTATGCTCATTATGAATAGAATTTTCCAGCCTAGCGCGTCCCAGCTTAAGTACACAACCAGCGCCGTGCCATAGGCTAATGCAAACCAGATGGCCAAAATCGCCAATGCGAATACCAGTGCGATTTTTAGCGCATGATTCCGCAGTTCTGACAATTCCAGCGCGGCTAGTTCTAGCCTGGACAAAAGCAATCCAAATCCATTTTTGGCAACGCCCGCTAAGCCAGCCATTAAACCGACAGCAGGCGCTGAATTAGAGTTATCCGTCATTTGATTTGTCCTGAAAATTTTTAGTAGGGTAAATCTGTGGCACTCAAACTGTAAATGCGATTTTGAATGCGACGTTGAATACCGTTGAATACGATAGTGGGTTAATGCCGGAACTGATCTGGCATTAACCCATCAAGACATATTTCTATGTCGTTTTTACTTACTCGGCTTAATTTACTCGCACTTATTTGCGCGCAGTTGTCTTTACTTACGGTTAATGATTACACCCAACAGCAAGCCAACACCGGCTGCCGCTGCAATCGCGCGCCACGGATTTTCTTTGACATAAACATCGGCAGATGCGGCCATTTCTTTACCGGCGACAATGGCGCTGGCTTGCGCTTCTTGTGCTTTAACCAAAGCCGCATCTAACAACTTCATGGCTTTTTCACGAGCTTCATCTGCTTTTTCGCCAGTCAACGCGGCAGCAGCAACGAACAACGCTTGAGAATCTTTGATCAATAATTTGACGTCTTTGTTGACTGCTTTTAAATTTGATTCCAACATAATGAGCTCCTAAAAAGATAAAAAATATCACTACTATTGTTCAGGCGAAATTGAATTTAATTTCCTTGAACGATTACCTCAATTAACACCGTTTAGACCTACTTAGTGCTACGTATTAATGTCTGACGCTACTTGACCAACAAATCCCGCATATCATCCGCATGTTCCTCTTCCATCGCCATGATGCCAATTAGCATGTGTTTGGTGGTCGGGTCGGTATCGCCGATTTGCTCAATCATTTGACGATACGCTTCAATAGCGACACGCTCAGCAATCAAATTCGCTTTGATCATAGACTGGATACTTTCTGAATCATCGTACTCTGCATGGCTACGGTCAATCAGCGTTGCCGGATTAAAATCTGGGCTACCGCTCAACTGTACAATTCGCTCTGCCAACAAATCGGCATGACCTTGTTCTTCAATCGCATGCTGTAAAAACTCCGCTTTGATCGGACCATTTTGTAAGCCGCTCGCCGTGTAGTAATGGCGCTTGTAGCGCAATACGCAAACTAGTTCTGTCGCTAATGCGCCATTTAACATAGCAATCACTTCTTTACGATCAGCCTGGTAACCAACAGTGACGGCACCGTCATCCATATTTTTGGCAGCATCACGGATTGCTGCGGTATCGATACCCTTATGATTCATTTTGTTTGCGTCATGCATGATGCTTCTCCAAAAATTAAAAATTTCGAATGATGAAATTGAGTATTTGATTACTAAGTATCTAGTTTCAAACAATGTTCTTACTGACGCTGTGGCACTTTACCAGTGGCATCAGACAATACGATTTCTACACGGCGATTTAACTGACGATCTTGTGCGGTCGTGTTGCTCGCAACTGGGTACGCTTGACCATAACCACGCACAGCTATGCGCTCAGGCGCGATACCCATCTCTTGCAATGCGGTACGGACAGAAGTCGCACGACGCTCTGATAATTCCTGGTTATGTGCGGCAGTACCTGTGCTGTCAGTAAAACCCTCTACTAATACGGTGCGTTGCGGATTTTGTTGCAATACATCTGCTAATTTTTTAGCCGTGCGTAAGCCTTCTGGATTGAGACGCGCCATATCGGTACCAAACAACACATCACCTAAAGTAATGACCATGCCGCGGTCTGTTTTCTTAGCAGCAAGGTCAGCTAACTGTGCTTCTAACTGTGCAGCACGGGCTTGTGCTTCTTGGGTCTGACGTTGCGCGTCCAGCGCCTGATTTTGTGCTGTCTGCGCTGCCAACTTGGCTTGCTCCGCGCTGGCCAATGCTTGCGCCGCGTTGGCTTTTGCCTTATCGGCTTCATTAGTACGTTGATCTAAACGGATTTGATCGCGCTCTTTAGCTGCATTGGCAATATCAGCCTCAGCAGATTTTTGCTTGGCGACTTCTTGTGTCAAGGCGATTTTTTGTTTAGCGACATAAGCTAATTTATCGATCTTGTCCGCATTGTCATTATTTTTTGCGGCAGCGTTGGCTTGGTCTAAAGCATCGCTGGCTTGCTTCATTTCTAAGGATGCGTAGCTGGCGATTTTTGGATTACTTTGCGCCATCGCATAATCGCTGCGAGTTTGATCTAACAAACTGGTCGTTTTTGGCATAGAACTACAAGCAGAAACAAAGACTGCCATGGCTAACAAAACTGGTGTGAAGTAAGTTTTTTTCATGATGATACCTTTGAATTTATTGGTTTATTTTGTAAAGGTCGCTTAGATAACATAAGCGAGAGAATGAATCAGAAAATATGCCTGCTTATTTTGCAGCGCTGTTGCGATCTAGCTCCTCACGCAAGACACGAATATCGTCTTGCAATGCGCTAGATGCCGCTTGCGCTTTAGCTGAATCAGCCTTACCTTGTGCTAGCTTGGCATCGGCTTGGGCTTGCGTTGCGAGATCATTTGCAAGCTTATAATCTTTGGCTGCCATCGCTTTATTAGCGCGCGCCATTTTGTCGCGTGCGAATGCCATTTCTACTGGTGCAAACTCTGCAGCGCCAGCGCCAGAGGCATTATCCACGGCAGCGCTAGATACGGCCACACTTGCAGTCGCTGGTGTCTTCATGCTGCTACAACCAACAGTCAAAATCAGAGCTGCGCCGCATAAGAGCGTTAATCCCGTTGTAAACAATGTGGCGGTCGTTTTTTTTATTGATGGTGTCGTAGTAATGATCATTTTTTTCTCCGTTGAATTAGTGATCGCAGAACCCGGGAATCCGTTTAACCGGATCTAACGCTGAACTCGATGTGATAAATCATAGGCTGAAATTTTTACAAGATCAGTACGCTAGCGCACATTAATTTTATTTATTCCGACGGGATGAAGATGAGGAATATCTGAGTAATTTTTATTAATTGCAAAGAAGATAGATTCCCTTAACCATCAATCATAACCAATAAATCTTTTAAGTCTGACTTCAAAATCGTCATCATCAGTATTAGATTTATTATCGATAACGGCTAGGGTAAAAAGGGATATCGCCGATAGCATAGCGCTCGCAAGATACTAATTTCAACTTTACTGGAGGGTTAATAAATTCTCTAGTGGATAAACGCTTTTTACCCAGATTTTCCATTGGAACAGCGAGAATTGTGCCGTTGGCGGACTGACTGACTAGACGCGATAAGAACGCAAGCTGCATCTTGCTAGGAGGAGTAACAACGCCAAGCAGTTCGCCAAAGGGGCAATTGTCGCTGTAGCGTTTGCACTCACATCGCGGTGCTATTGTTACCATAGACACCACATGTCATCTGAGTTTCTACGAAGTGATAGTGGTCTGATGGAAAATCTGGGTTTAATCCTAATTAGAAAAATTTAATGCTTGTAGAGTGTGGTTCCGCACATACCGATTAAAAAATACGGTCTATGGTTGAGACAATAAAATTAGGTTTCAGTGTTACCGATGCTTAGTTTTACTCTCATTCAAATCGAATCTTTTTGCAGATTGCCGACCATGACCAAAACTAAGATAACGCTGTCTACAGTAATAACCGATGTAAATAAAAAACTAAGCACTACCTCGATTGGTAACGGAGGTGAGTTACATCAGATTGCAGAAGAAAATCAAGCGCCATTAACGACAAATCAAGGTCTTGTCGTTGCAGATAATCAAAATTCTCTCAACGCTAACGTAAAAGGTCCGACGCTACTAGAAGACTTTATATTAAGAGAAAAAATTACTCATTTCGATCATGAACGGATACCAGAACGTATCGTGCATGCAAGGGGAACCGGAGCCCATGGATATTTTGAATTAACGCACTCTCTACAAAAATACACTACTGCAAAAATTCTTACTGAAGACAGTATAAAAACGCCTCTATTTGCGCGATTTTCGACAGTAGCAGGTGGTTCCGGCTCAGCAGATACTCCAAGAGATGTACGAGGATTTTCGGTCAAGTTTTATACATCCGAAGGTAATTGGGATTTGGTTGGAAATAATATTCCAGTATTCTTTATTCAAGATGCAATTAAATTCCCTGACTTAATCCATGCGGTAAAAATGGAGCCTGATCGGGGCTTCCCGCAAGCAGCCACAGCGCACGATACGTTTTGGGATTTCATTTCGCTGACACCAGAAGCAATGCACATGGTGATGTGGATTATGTCGGATCGCACATTACCGCGATCATTAAGCATGATGGAAGGTTTTGGTGTCCATTCTTTCCGTTTAATTAATCAAGACGGCAATTCGACGTTTGTAAAATTCCACTGGCGACCTAAGTTAGGGCTTCAATCTACGATCTGGGATGAGACTATTAAAATTGCTGGCGCTGACCCTGATTTCCATCGTCGTGATATGTTCAATTCCATCAACGCAGGTAATTTTCCAGAATGGGAATTATCGGTACAACTATTCAGCCAGGAAGAGGCCGATAAATTCCCCTTTGATCATCTTGATGCGACTAAGCTCATCCCTGAAGAGATGATCCCATTGCTGGTGATTGGACGAATGATACTCAACAAGTGGCCAGATAACTTCTTTGCAGAGACCGAGCAAGTAGCGTTTTGTCCATCACATGTTGTCCCGGGTATCGATTTCTCTAACGATCCTTTGTTGCAGGGACGTTTATTCTCTTATCTGGATACACAGCTATCAAGATTAGGCTCACCTAATTTCCATCAAATCCCGGTGAATGCGCCTAAATGTCCATTTGCAAATCATCAAAGAGATGGTCATATGCAAATGACGCAACCAACTGGCAGGGTATCTTACGAGCCCAATTCCTTATCGGCGACATCACCGCGTGAGCAACCAGCGACTGGATTTAAAAGTATGGCTGAACAGGTCGATGGAAGTAAAGGCAGGATTCGGCCAGAGAGCTTTGCGGATCATTACAGTCAGGCGCGTCAATTTTATATAAGCCAAAATAAATATGAACAATCGCATATTGCTTCGGCACTCGTTTTTGAACTATCAAAAGTTGAACATCCACACATCAGAGAAGCGATGGTGTGTCATCTAAGGCTTATTGATACAGATCTCGGAGATGGTATTGCCAGTGAGTTAGGAATAAAAAATTTGCAGCCGCTTACAGCTAGTCCAGTGCCTATTCAGAATTTTCCGAAATCTCCCGCATTAGGCTTAATCGATAAGATGAAAGACACATTAACAGGTCGTGTTGTCGGTATTCTTATCGCTGAAGGGTCAGATGCAGACACTTTTAGGAAAGCCAAAGATGCTGTCATTAAATCGGGTGCGACATATAAAGTGGTAGCGTCTAAAATTAGTGAAATATCTTTATCTGACGCTACTAAAGCGACAATAAATGGTCAATTGGCGGGTACCCCATCTGTCATGTTTGACGCGATTGTCGTGATTCTATCCAAACAGGCTGCGCAAAAAATGGCGGGGAATATGGCGGCAATCGAGTTTATCAAAGATGCCTATAGCCACTTAAAAGCGATTGCCTTTGATACTGGAAGTAAATCCTTGTTAGATATGGCAGGAATAAAAGAAGACTCTGGAATGATGTCTACCGATCAAATGAAAGAGTTTTTAGAAGCCGCAAAAACCAGACAATGGAGTCGTGAGAAATTAGTACGGCCAAGTAATTAGAGTGAGCCTCTGAAACAGGTTTAATTTTACTAAATCCTTGGTTTGTCTCGCCCTCATTGATCTCGTTACTTTTACTACTTACTTTAAAGAAAAGATTCAAAATGAAAAAAATATTGATGGTACTGACATCACATGACAAGTTGGGTAACACCGGCAAAAAAACTGGTTTTTGGTTAGAAGAATTTGTGGCTCCCTATTATGTTTTTATTGATGGCGGCGCAAAGGTGACGCTGGCGTCTCCATTAGGTGGACAACCGCCGCTCGATCCTAAAAGTGATGATGATGCTTCGCAAACTGAATTCACTCGCCGTTTTAAAACTGACCCAATTGCACAACAGGCGTTAGCTAGTACGCTACAGCTGTCAAATATTTCGGCAAATGATTTCGACGCTGTATTTTATCCTGGTGGACATGGACCACTGTGGGATTTGGCAGAGGACAAGTCTTCTATCCACTTGATTGAAACAATGTTTGCACAAGGCAAACCAGTAGCCGTTGTATGCCACGCACCCGGAGTACTAAGTCATGTCAAGACTGCGGAAGGTAAGCCGCTAGTGAGCGGAAAATCCGTCACTGGCTTTAGTAATACCGAAGAGCATGCCGCCGGGCTCACCGAGGTTGTACCTTTTCTGGTGGAAGATATGTTGAAGAAAAATGGGGGCATTTACTCGAAAGCAGACGACTGGCAATCGTACGTTCAAAAAGACGGATTATTAATTTCAGGACAAAATCCAGCCTCATCTGAAGAGGCTGCCAAAGTGTTGTTACTCACCGTAACGACGCCGGGTTAATTACTGGCGTATCCGTTCAAACCCTATTAACTGAAATTTCTGATGTTGAAAAAATCTGTCTTCGATCACAGAGTTTTGACCTGCGGTTAAACCGGTTGCTCTATCATGATTTTAGTTGCCTACCGATGCAATTTTCGATGCAGCGCTGATGTCGAGTGGTTGTACGTTATTTTTTAAAAAATAGATGGTAAGCCATGAGAGAAACCTTGCGGCAAAATAATTGAAAAAATACCCTCGGCACGCAACTAACGTCTTACTTACATCTCATAGAAAAACTCATCTATACCGCCACTACAAAGAAAAGTTTTTTCTTATAGCAATCAAGAAGATACAAATTTGTTTCCGCTACTTGTATCTTCTTGGGTAGTTCTCTGTTACTAAGATCATTTATTACGGTTTCAATTGCCCTCTGATCTCTCCGTCTTTATTTTCTGCAGTATGAACGTTGACGTAAAGATTACCTGCTTTATAACTTGCATACTGATCGTCGGTCAGAACTGATCCTGACGGTACAGACCAACTACCTTCGCCGGATTTTACTAAGTTAATAATCGGTGGACCTTTCTTTCCTTCGGCACCCAAATGTATGTGTGCCACTGTCCCGTTCAATCCTGTAGTGGTGACCATACCGCTGACAGACTTATCGTTATTAACGGTAATCATACCTGAGCCTTTTGCGGCTGTTTTAACTGCTGGCGTCTCTTCTGCACCGACCAAATTGACTTTGGTCTCAGCCGCATAAATGGTACCCCCTACGAACATGGTTGCAAAACCCGCTAAGATTACGGTAATCATTTTAGAGCGACTCTTCTTGGGGAATTGGTTTTTCATAATGAGTTCCTCGGAGTGTCATAGAAATTATTTACTACATCAACCCAAGTACTATCCGCCATGTCTGGCCATTGATCTGAATTAAATCCCGGAGCATTTTCAAAACGATCTTTTTTTACATTCAACAAAAACCGTTTATTCAGCGTATCTAATTTCAGCGCACTCCACGGAACTGCAAACAGTTTTTCACCAATGGTAAACAGGCCGCCATGCGCGAGAACTGCGTACGCAATTTTACCGGTCCGCATGTCCAGCATGATTTCTTTTATTTCACCTAAATGCTCGTCTTCAGGATTGTGTACATTGTCGCCGATCAATGTATTGGCACCCATTAGCTCGGGACCAGGTCCTTTGTGATGACCGGATTCACCGAGTGCATACATTCCATAAATATCGTTGTCTTGGTAACTCATCATAATTCTCCTTGAATGAGCTCATA
The DNA here is from genome assembly GCF_035018705.1 of Undibacterium sp. RTI2.2. Taxonomy (NCBI): domain Bacteria; kingdom Pseudomonadati; phylum Pseudomonadota; class Betaproteobacteria; order Burkholderiales; family Oxalobacteraceae; genus Undibacterium; species Undibacterium sp. RTI2.2. Next base: position 54,489 of record NZ_JASJXN010000005.1, read on the forward strand.
GATTGATCTGTTTAAAAAAACCTGTCCGTTCGATAGCACACAAAAAAACAAATAGGCTCAATTCTCTAGCGCATTTCTTAAGAAAATGATTGGCTATTTTTATTCAAAAAATATCTATCAAGTGTGAGACAGCGTACATACAGACTGAGGAGTAATAAATATGCTTTAAACATTCTTAATTTTTATATTCCTTCTCTTTATATTTTCCCCGATTGCAATTGTGAGTTTTAAATGCATTGAAGTCGAATGCTATCGACGACACAGGTAACAGCTTTCAGTAATAAATCTAATCATAAAATAAATCGGCACAACATCCATAACCACTCTAAGGAGCAACTATGCTAGAACAACATAAAGCTAATTCGTCCTATACAGGAATTTCAGGCGTGTCTTGGAGTGCCGTATTGGCAGGGGCGGCGGCGGCGGCAGCGCTCTCATTAATACTGCTCATGTTAGGTGCTGGCTTAGGTCTGTCTAGCATATCCCCTTGGTCTTACAACGCATCAGTGATGGGTGCTTCAGCAATTGCATGGCTTACATTTATGCAGCTTGCGGCATCTGGTGTGGGAGGCTATTTGGCGGGTAGGCTGAGGATCAAATGGAGTAATTTGCACGATCACGAAGTGTATTTTAGAGATACCGCGCATGGTTTTCTTGCGTGGGCGGTTGCCTCATTAATGACGGTCGGCTTACTCGCAAGTGCCGCTCAGAATATTCTCAGTGGAGCATCAAATATTGGTGCCGGTGCGGTCACCGCAACAGCCAATGTGGCAAACAGGATCAAGAGCACGCCAGTGGATTATTTTTCAGATATGTTGTTACGTTCAGATGGTAGTTCTATTGATGTAAATTCTGGAGCGCGCATAGAAGTGTCAAAAATTCTGGCCGCAGATATTGTTAATGGCGCCCTGAGTGCTTCAGATCGCGATTACTTATCTAAGATAGTTGTGAAGCGCGCGGGGCTCAGTCAAATTGATGCTGAAAAACGTGTTGACTTAGTTTATGACCAATTGAGAAAATCCATGTCAGATGCCAAGAACGCGATAAAAGAAGCTGCCGATAAAGCGCGTAAATCTGCGGCCAACTCTGCTCTATGGATGTTTGTAGCGTTGTTGATCGGTGCGTTTGTTGCTAGCCTGGCGGCTACAATTGGCGGTCGTCAAAGAGATAAAGCTCATGTATCCGAGTAACTATTTGTCTTAGACAAAAAACATTTCTCAATTTTAAATAATCATCTAATTTTTGGAGGCTAATATGCGCTCAATTTTACTTTTACTACTTGGCATTCCTATCCCTATCGTCATTCTGATCGCTTTATTTGTTCATTAGATTGCTCAGTATATAAATCCCCGGCCTGGCGAATTTTTGAAACGAATCTGAATGAGGAAACAAGATGCCCAATATTTTAAATTTAAACTCTGATCATGTTCAGTACGATCCAAATAATTTATTGAACAAGTTGATTGACCAATTACATTTAAAAAATGATGCTGAACTATCAAAAATGCTAGAGGTAGCACCGCCTGTCATTAGCAAAATCCGGCATCATAAGTTATCTGTTGGTGCCTCGCTGATGATCAGCATGCATGAAATCAGCAATATCAGTATCAAAGATTTACGAGCGTTGATGGGGGATACGCGTGACACGTTTTTTTCCTCTGCAACGTTATAAATTAATCGCCCCTGCCTTTTCGTACCATACGTGACACGGGGTAAGACGATGTTTTAGTGGAATTGAAAGAACTTAAATAAAGAGGTATTGCCATGCAAATAGAGAATATAAAAATACGAGGAATGAGTTGTGAGGGCTGTGCCCAAAAAGTGCTACAAGCGCTGCAAGCCGTTCCTGGCGTTAACGATGTCACAGTCTCGCTTGTAGATAGTGATGCTAACGTACAGTATGACGAGGAGAAGAGTTCAGTAGATCAATTAAAAGCTGCTGTTCAAGACGCTGGCTATGATGTCGATCCCACCAATATTACCGCTGGCTTGACACTCAAAAATGGTTCTTCCAGCTAGATACAATTAAGGTCGCTGTTTGCTCCACAATCGGTGTTTTTCTTCAGTTACTCGGGCGGAAATTACTGCAGTGGCAGACTCGGTGATGAGTAGGCGCAAATGTGCTTTAACAGCAGCATTGTCTACTCGCTGCATGAGTAATTTCTGTCATGCTTACTATATCCATTCGAAAAATACCAAAACCGCCGTTTAACTGAACGGATCAGCAAAGTATTTCTAAAAATACGCGCAACCACTTGTTTAAAAGTTGAGATCACTATACAAAGATCTCGCTTATATGCACTTAAGTATGTGGCGAAATTTTTTATTCTAGGTGCGTCAACGTACATAACGGGACGCTGCTTTCACGTAGTCTGGCTGCATCGAACCAGATTTTGCAATAGATGGCATTACAAGTAATGCCACAAAAATATCCAATTGCAAACTTGCAGCTAGTGCTTATTATCGAAAGTCTTACAATATGATTACCGTCTTAAGTTTTTTCCCCGTCTTGTCGCTGATTGACAGTGTTACGGCATTAATCACACCTCGCCTGTTAACCACGGTCGTAAGTATCAATACGGTGACGATTAATTTAGTTCACTTCATGGGTATTACTAATTTTTTATAAAGAAGAAAAATGCGTCGTACAACTATTGCCCTCATCACTATCCTGATCGCCGTACCTGCAGTAGCGTTTATCGTGATTACGAATTTCGATTGGAACCGTGCTAAGCCTTGGTTGAACGAACGTACCAGCGAAGCCTTGGGCCGATCTTTTGTTATCAAAGGTGATCTGACACTGACGTGGGATAAACAAGCCGTAGGACCAGAGCTGGATCGCGGTTGGCGTGGGATTATCCCTTGGCCACATCTGATTGCAAAAGATGTGCATATCGCAAATCCGGCGACGATGATGACACCAGCGTCAGAACCAAAAAATCCTGCAACTTTGACGACCAAGACAACTTCAGCATCAACCTTGACCGTTGTCCCGGAAGAAATGGCAAGCATTCAGCAATTTGCTTTTTCGCTAGATCCTTTGGCCTTGCTGGGCAAAAAGATTGTCGTTCCTGTACTACGTTTTGATGGCACCGTCGTCAATTTATTACGCACTGCTGATGGTAAAAATAACTGGACTTTGCCCAGCGGTGCTCAAGCCTCGGCTTGGCAATTAGAATTAAAACGTGTGGTATTTAGTAAAGGCAGAGTGCATCTGATGGATGCAATCAAACACGCAGATATGACGGCCGATATAGATACAATCAATACCGACCCCGCCTATGGTGTGACTTGGAAATTACATGGCAAGTTTAATGGCGATACCGTTAGTGGCAGTGGTAAAGCTGGCGCCATTTTATCGCTGCAACAGCAGACTGCACCCTACCCTATCGTAGCAAATATAAACGTCGGCAAAATTATGGTGAATATTGAAGGCTCGATTACCAAACCGACCGATTTAGCCGCGCTGGATATGCGTTTAAAACTCTCCGCACCAAGTATGGCACGGCTGTATGCGCTCAGTGGCGTTGTGCTGCCAGAGACGCCACCGTTTTCTACCGAAGGCCATTTGATTGGTACGCTTGGTAAAAATAATAGCCATTGGATCTATGAAAAATTTAGCGGCAAAGTAGGCTCTAGCGACATTGGCGGTAGTCTTGATTTTAAAACCCGGCCTGCGCCTGACCGGCCTTTATTATCAGGTGTGATCGTATCGCAAGTACTGCAATTCTCCGACTTAGGGGCGTTGATAGGCGCGGACTCTAACGCGAATAAAACAGAGCGCGGTGCAGCGGCAGTGCAACCTGGCGATAAAGTGTTACCGGTTGAGACCTTTAAAACAGAGCGCTGGACCAGCATAGATGCGGACATTCAATTTAGTGCAGAAAAAATTATCCGTGAAAAAGCACTACCCATCAATAAACTCACCACCAACTTACATCTGAAGGACGGCGTACTTAATTTATCCCCTTTAACTTTTGATATGGCAGGTGGCACGCTCAGCTCCGATATCCATCTGGATGGCAGCGGCAAAACAGATGCCGCAGGAGATCAAATAGCAGCAAATCCAACGGAAGAAAAGCAGCCAACCGCAAAAGCATTAAAGGCAACGATGAAAGTCAGTGCCCGTCATTTAAAGCTTAAACAATTATTCCCGACACTAGATGCACTGCAAGCCAGCGTGGGTGAAATCAACGGCGATGCATCTTTGTCAGCAACCGGCAACTCCATCGCCAGTTTGCTAGCAGCATCCAATGGTGAGGTTAAAACCCTGATCAATCAGGGCAGTATCAGCAAACGTTTGTTAGAGCAGATGGGGTTAAATATCGGCAATGTCGCGCTAACTTATCTGTCAGGGGACAAGCAAGTCAAACTTAATTGCATGGCAACCGATTTTGCCGTGACTAATGGCGTGATGCAAACCCGTACTTTTATTGTTGATACCGATGATGCCGTTTTAGATGTCAGTGGCAATGTCAATATGGCGCAAGAACAATTAGATTTGACGATCAAGCCGAATAGCAAAGGGCTGCGGGTTTTTTCACTCAGAGCGCCGCTGTATGTTCAGGGTAGTTTTAAAGATCCCAAAGTCAGCGTAGACAAAGGTGTGCTGGCCTTAAGAGCCGGTGGCGCGATTGCGCTGGCGGTGGCCGCACCCGTTGCTGCCTTGCTTCCTCTGATTAATACAGGCCCTGAAGCCGATAGCGGCTGCGCCAAATTACTGGCAGAGGCCAGAGTCACGCCGGTGGCACCAGCGCCGGGTAAAACTTATCGTGCTAAGGCTGCTGCTAAGTGAGGGTTGCGTAATTGCTAGCTAATGCGCTGGCTGTTTCGGCAGTGTTCGCCTAGTGTTTTCTTAGGCAGCTTAACGCCCCTACTTTGACCAAATACTAGCTTAGTTTGCTTGGTGCGCATGGCGCACCCTACGATATGCAAAAAACATATACTCCCCATTATTTTTAGTAAATATGCCTTAGTGTCCAATGATTACTTGGACACTCTATATATACTAATAGAGGTATATTACGCATCTGCGATTTATTAACGGCAAAAAATCACCCGAAAACAGCGAATAAGCAGATAAAAAGCGGGTGCTATTTCTGCTCAGGTCGCATGCGGTGTGTGACATCCATGCCTATTCCACGGTAGCCGGTAAACCTTGCGGAAGTGTCGAACATAGGCTCACCACTGACTTGCAGATATTGGATCGTTCCGTCGGCATTGGTGCGGCTATAGACAAAATCTAAAAAAGGCCGGCGGCTGGCGATATTGGAATCTAGCTGCGCTCGTTCGGCGGCATTCCAGCCTGCCAAGGCTTTGGGGCTCGCCCCTAACATATCGTCAGCATCAATCCCTAACATTTCAAACACGGGGCCAGAGATGCTAGTGAAGTTGCCTTGCGGGTCTTGCTCCCAATACCAATCGGACGACAGTTCGGTAAAACTCTTGAAGCGGGCTTCGCTCTCGCGTAATTCTGCGGTGCGTTCCAGCACGGTTTGCTCTAGGACCTTGTTGTAGTTATCCAGTCTTTTGTAAAGCAAACGTACTTCCAGCATATTGTGAATACGAGTTTGTACTTCTACCAAGTCAAACGGTTTGCTGACAAAATCCTTGGCACCGGCTTGCAGTGCACGTAGCTTGTGACCTGGCTGTGCGGTGATGACCAGCACGGGTAAATAACCGCTGGTGTCGATTTTTTTTAACTCTTCCATCACTTCAAAACCGTCCATCTCGGGCATTTGCAAATCCAGCAAGATCAAATCAAATTTGCTCGCTGCATGTTGATCGCATACCGTGCGCGGGTCCATAGTGGACGTGACATTGGTATAGCCGCGGCTGCTCAGCATTTGCTCCAGCAGCATGACATTGGCTTTTTGGTCATCGACGATGAGGATACTGGCGTTGAGGATCTCGGCTGCTTCTAACATGAGTTTCTTCCAAAAATTCGATTATTTTCTATTGCTCTTTATTGCAATGATCACTTACCCGTCATCTAATATAAACCTAAGACAAATATCAGTAACGTCATGAAGGCCAAAAATCTTACAAATCGCGCTCTTTACCACCAAGTCCATGCTCGGACGCGTAACGCAATGCGACATCCAGCGCATCCATAAATTCATTCACTTTAATCGGCTTGGTCAGATAGCGGAAAAAGCCTGCCTTGAGTCCGTTTTCTATATCACGTGGAATTGCATTGGCAGACAAGGCCATCACCGGGATATGCGCTGTCGTGGCATCATCATGCAAAATCTTTAGGGCACCATAACCACTTAAACCTGGCAAATTAATATCCATCAAAATCACATCGGGCTGGTAAGTGCGCGCCAGCTGAATCCCGAGATGTGCATCTACCGCAGTCAATAATTTAAGGTCGCTACGGCGTTCAATCAATTGCTTGATCAATGCCATGTTGGCAGGATTATCCTCAACATATAACAAAGTACGTTGATAGGCTGAGGTATTGATCCCATTCGACGTTTTTACTACAGCGCCGTGCTCTGTACTTATGTCTTCGCCCATTTCTCCGAATATTAACTTAGGTGCGCTAGACGCGGACAATTCAAACCAGAAGGTACATCCAACATCGACGGTACTTTCTACACCTATCGTACCGCCCATCAACTCGACTAATTGCTTGGTGACGACCAGACCAATACCAGTACCTTCTTCGCCGCCAGATTCTTTTCCAAGGCGATTAAACGGCTGGAATAATTGCGTCAACTGATCTGGCTCTAAACCTTTGCCGGTATCACGCACACTGACCCGTATTCGGTTTTCGCCATTCATTTGGCATTGGATAATCACTGCGCCGTTATCCCGATTATATTTAATCGCATTCGACAATAAATTGACTAAAACCTGTTTGACCCGCGTACGGTCTGCATGTACATAAAACAGATTCTCTACACTTGGGAATGTCATTTGTATGCCGCGCTTTTGCACTTGCGGCTCCATCATCATGCGACAATCTTGCAATACATCGGTGAGCGACATGGACTCATGCGACATGGTGATTTTGCCAGACTCAATCATGGCCAGATCGAGAATCTCATTAATCAAACGCAGCAGATACCAACCGGCCTGCAATATCTGGTCTATGGATAATTTTTGTGCCGGTGTCGGTGATGGTGTTTCTGACTCCATCAATTGTGCAAAACCTAGTACTGCGTTGAGCGGCGTACGCAGTTCATGACTCATGCTGGATAAAAATTCTGACTTTGCTAAGTTGGCTTTTTCAGCTGCCGCCTTGGCGCTTTCTAACTCCACATTATTCTCTTGCAGGGTATGCTCAAATTGCTTGCGTTCGGTGACATCACGAGCCGCAGCAAATACACCTTGCAAATTACGGTCACGGTCATGGAAGGTGGTTGCGTTATAGGATACTACGGTCTCTTTGCCGTCTTTGGCATGCGCGGTCAGCTCGTAATTGGTGACTTTGCCTTCTTTTAATGCACGAGTAATAGCTGCCTCGGCACGATCTGGGTCTGTAAAATAATTTTTGAACGGAACGCCAATCAATTCATCGCGGGTACAACCGGTTAATGCTTCCATCTGCTGATTAACGTCACTGATGATGCCTTTAAGATCGGTCGCCATTAGCGCATCAACATTTGATTCAATCAATGAGCGGGTATAAAACTGTTGGTCGCGTAGTCGCTGATCGAGCAAGGCTTGCTCTGCCTCGACTTTTTTACGGGCGGTATTATCAGTCCCAATCAAGAGGTAACCGATGACTTTATTTTGTTCATCGCGTAAAGCACTTACCGAAACAATCGCAGGAAAACGGCTGCCGTCATTGCGGATATAAGTTAGCTCATAAATATCCTCTATGCCGCGAGAAGCTTTAAAAACTAAGGCATCAAATCCAGGCGAGATCGGTGTCTCTAATGCGGCACTTAAGGCAGCAGCGCGGGCGATCACTTCGCCCTCATCCGAGATACTGGATGGTGTGATTTTATTTACTACATCAATCGCTTTATAGCCGAGCATGTGCTCTGCCCCGACATTAAAAATCTGGATTACACCTTGTGCGTCAGTCGCAATGACGGAGAAGTTAGCGCTATTGAAAATCGCATTTTGCAGTGCCTCAGCTTTGAGCACAGGTTGTCGGCCGTCGTCTATAGCTTGCTGAAGTTCTGAGCGTCCGCGCATTGCCAATCGGACGCGCAAGGCTAAAAATACCAAGATAGCGAGTAATAAGACGGTACTGACTACAATGATTTTTAAACGCATTAACTCGCTACTTTTACGCTCGGCTAACAGGCGTTGTTCTTCTTGAGTCGCTTCGTCAGTAAATTGACGTATTTGGATGGCCGTATCGCGGCCATCATTTAATAGAGGGCGTGCTCCCTCAAAACCTTGCGTGTCGAAAACGGCCTGGCTATCTACAAACATATGGGCACGTTTGTCTAATACGATTTGGAGCTTACGGATACGTTCTTGCTGCGCTGGGTTATCTCTGGTCAATTCAGATATTTGCCGGAAAACGATTCTTAGTTCTTCCAACGCTGAATCACGTTCATCAAGAAAATGTTTTTCTTTAGTCAGAAAATAGGCCCATTGCCCATTCTCTGCCCTATCAATCTGAGAGCCTAGGGCATCCAGTTTGGCAATTACCTCGCGGGTATGCTCTACCGAGGTAAAAGATGCTGCAGGTACGGCAATATTCCAGGCCATGCCGCCCACTAGTAACAGCACGACGAGTGTCATACCAAAACCAACTAACATCAATCTTTCAATCGATGATTTCTTCATTACGAGCATAAATTCTGACCTTGATACTTTTTGTAGAGCACAAACCAGAGCGCTAACCTCGGCTCAAACAAGGTAACGGCGAAGCCGTCAAAAAAATAATAAAACGGAGATAAAGTAGAAATAAGGCAGTAGAGATTTAAAAGCGAATCAAAAACTAATCAACGTTGACGCACGTCCGATAACAAGCGGGCAAATTCTTTTTTTACTACGCCATAGCATTCACAAACTTTGTCTTCAAGACCGTTTCTATTGACGACGGTGATGTGCCCGCGGCGGTAACTAATATAGTGCTCTTGCTGTAACTTGCCTGCCGCTTCGGTAATACCTTCACGTCGTACACCTAAGGTGTTGGCAATCAGTTCTTGCGTAATCGTCAGCTCGTTAGACGGTACGCGATCCAGAGTCAGCAACAGCCAGCGACAGAGTTGTTGCTCTACCGAGTGATGCCGGTTACAGACCGACGTTTGTGACATTTGGGTCAGCAAAGCCTGGGTATAGCGCAACAGCAAACGCAGCACTGGCCCGGCACGATTAAACTCAGCCATCAAGATGTCGGCCTTAAGGCGATAAGCATGACCACCCGTTTGCACTATCGCACGACTAGGCGTGCTATTACCACCCATAAAAAGAGAAACTCCAATAACGCCCTCGTTACCAACACCTGCGATCTCCGAAGAACCGCCGTCTTCTAGCAAATAGTGCAAAGAAATAATAGAGGTCGTTGGAAAATACACATGCGCCAGCTTGCCACCGGACTCATACAGCACATCGCCGAGTAACATGGGTACTAGTTCTAAATGAGGGGACAGTCGGTCATATTCCGCATCGAGTAAAGCGGCTAATAAATGATTCTGACTCGGGTGATGTGCACTGGCCATAGAAGATTTTCTGTTTCCAGTCATGAGAGTGAGGGGACGTCGCGCAGGAAAATTTTTGACAACGGAAGGTAACACAATTACGTGAGGTCTTTGACTATATTCTACCTTGCACAATACCGTCTGTGCGCTACCGAACATAAAAGTGAAAACGCATAGCTAAGTAGTTTACCCTATATGCGGGCGTGATTCCACTTGATTACAAAACCTAAGTGCTTGATATCAAATGCATATACTCATGATAAGTATATTTATATCGTCCATATAATGATTGGACAATAAGGTATTTTTTAAAAAAAAGAAGGGGAGTATATTCAATAACTGCATACAGTTGAGACTGGAATAAGCGATAAATAGAAAAGTATCGCTATCTATTTTGCCTTAAATAACGGCTCTTTCGTATGTTAAAAGACGTGCTTTGAGAATGTCACCATTAAAAATGATTTTTAGTTAACAAGCTTAAACTTAAGTTAGTTAAGCTAAAACTTCCATTCGTATGTTCGCGATCGCACATACACGACGAGCCGATCTCATTAAAGTCTTCTTTGATTGATAGCTGCGTCCAATGAAGGTCGTGGCCAAGTCTGCCCTCATGTCAATACGTTGTTTTATCGGCTTGCTCTATAGCATTGCCATAGCATGTACTCATTAAAAGCCGCGCAGTCTTGCGTTAAAAGATATTGCTGAAAGACCATCGTGGATAAACTATTTCGCCGTATTCGCTTCTCGGTCTCGGTCTCGGCCCTGATTACTTTAGTGATCGGTCTGAGTCTGACGGCCTTATTGTTTGCATCGATACGACGGGTGGAATCTGAGCGACAGAGCAACCAGTTCGAGCAGAATGCCAAATTATGCTCGGTGGCGGTATCAGAGGGTCTGCATGATGCAGCTGAGCAATTGATGGTGCTAAATCAATGATTCCGTAGCGTGGGTGTGGTAAGTCGCGAGCAATTTAGAAGCTTCACCGCGCCGCTGCTACAACGCTATCCGCAAATTCAGGCACTGAGTTTTCAGCGTCTTGTCATGCAAAGCGATCGCCAGATCTACGAAGCAAGGATGCGTCAGCGCCTGCCCAATTTTAAGCTGACCGAAGTGGTCGATGATGAGCAAAAACCTGCTGGCCTGCGTGATAGTTACAACGTCATTGAGTACATAGAACCGAGCGCGACCAACGAGCAGCTGCTGGGCGTTGATACCGCCATTACGGCGGATCAGACACAGGCCAGACTGCGTTCACGCTCCACGGGTCTGGCAACCGCGACCAGCCTGATACCGGTCATACAGCATAAAACCTGGCACACAGGTTTTATGCTGATGGTGCCGGTGTATTTGCAAGGTGCGCCGCTAGATACCGCCGCATCACGCAATCGCGCGGTGATTGGAGAAACCGCAGCAATCTTGCGGGTAGATCATTTGATCGACAGCATACTCGGCAGCCGAGGTTTTTTAGCCATGCCGGGCTTGGCGATCAGCATTTATGCAGGGCCGGGGAATGATCCACAATATCTGGCATTCCAGCACGATGCTGCCTCTGATCTATTACCTAATAACCCGACCGCTGTGGCTGATAGCGCTGGCGCTGGAAGTATAGATGGAACTACAGCGGGAACTAAAGCTAGAGCACAGCCAAACACCGACAATAATTTCTCTTTGCTACCACGCTGGCTATTTTATGATCGCGCTGTCACGCTCAACGATAATTTCACATTAGGCGGTAATCCCTGGCACATTGAGATTGCAAAAACACCCGTGCTGTTTACGGCCAATAATAATGGCTCTTTATATGTGCTGTTAGGTGGCATCTTATTTAGTCTGTTAGCAGCCGCGTATGTTTATTCATTAGTCTCACGCAAGGCCATCATAGAACGGGTGGCGGGTGAGCGTACCGCAGCCTTACAATTTGCCAACCTACGTTTATGCGAAGATTTGGCACTGCGCAAACGCACAGAAAAATCTTTACGCTTGCGGGAAAAGGTGATTGAAGTATCGTCCAATGCCATCATCATTTGCAGTGCCGACGCACCACATTACGCGATTGAATATGTTAATCCGGCTTTTGAGAATATCAGTGGCTATACCGCAGCTGATGTCGTCGGCCGCAGCCTGGAATCTTTGCAAGGCAGCGGTCAGGATCAGCAAAATATAGAAGAGATACGTACTGCCCTGCGTGAGCAGCGCGAGGGGCATGCACTGCTGCGTAATCACCGCAAAGATGGTAGTGGTTATTGGAGCGACCTTTTTATCGCACCAGTAAAAGATGATAGCGGCATCATCAGCCATTTTGTCGTCGCGCAATATGACATCTCGGCGGTAATGCGGTTTGAGGCCGAGCTGGAGTTCCAGGCCAAACATGACAGCCTGACTGGCCTTGCCAACCGCAATCTCCTGCGCGAACGCCTGACCCAGGCGATTAGCAACGCCAACCGGAATAAAAATAGCACCGGGGACGGCAATAGCAACGCCAATAACAATTCTATCTGGGTCGTGTTTGTTGATATTGACCGTTTTAATTTTGTGAATGACACCCTTGGCCATGAGGCCGGCGATGAACTATTAAAAACTTTGGCTGGACGCTTACAATCTGCAGTGCGCGAGGCCGATACGGTAGCGCGACTTGGCGGCGATGAGTTTGTCCTGGTGCTGCCAGAGCAAACTGACGATGGTAATACTAATACCAATGGCCTCGCTGTATTACAGCAGATCATGGATGCCATCGCTCAACCGTTGATGCTAAGTGACTATGAATTTTTCTTAACTTGTAGCATCGGCATAGCGACCTATCCTTTGGATGGCGTAACGGCAGAAGGTCTGATCAAACACGCCGATATCGCCATGTACCGCGCCAAAGAAATGGGCCGTAATAGCTTCCAGTTTTATACGCCGGCAATGAACGAGCGCACGCTGGACCGGCTAAGTATCGAAGCCGATTTACGTCACGCATTAGAGCGCAATGAGTTGGTGATCCACTACCAACCACAGATCAATTTAAGCAATGGACGCATCGTCGGGATGGAGGCACTACTGCGCTGGAATCATCCGGTACACGGTATGATTGCACCAGCACGCTTTATCGGTTTGGCAGAAGAGATGGGCTTAATCATACCGATTGGTGCTTGGGTTATCCGCACGGCATGTCTGCATACCAAAGCGTGGCACAACGCTGGCTTTGCGCATTTGCGAGTGGCGGTCAATTTATCTGCCCGTCAGTTCACACAAAAAATGCTGGTGCAATCAATCTCCGATATTTTGGATGCGACTGGATTAGATGCCTCATCCTTAGAGCTAGAACTGACAGAGAGTATGGTGATGAGCGATGTTGAAAGCGCGATTGCGATTTTGCGCAATCTGAAGAGCTTAGGCATCCATATCTCTATCGACGATTTTGGTACCGGCTACTCTAGCCTGTCGTATTTACGACGCTTTCCGATTGATGTACTAAAAATTGATCAGTCCTTCGTTAATGATATTACGGTGGATGCCGATGACGCTGCCATCGTTGCATCAATCATCTCACTTGCCCATAGCCTGCGTTTAAAAGTAATTGCAGAGGGGGTCGAAACTACCGAACAATTAGACTACTTGCGGGCACATGGATGCGACCAGGTGCAAGGCTATTTATTCAGCCGCGCCGTTGCCGCCGATGCGTTTGAAAAACTGCTGGAATCCGAGCGAAGTTTGTTGCAGACGACTGAGTAAATGATGGATTATTGATGGATTATGCTGGCCTGCGTGGCCGATGATCTAAGTAGATGCCTAGCCTAATTATTAGCTGATTACGCGTAGCAGACTGAAGTACGATCGACCACATTTTTTAAGAGTAACTAAATATACTCCCAATGGGTATATTTAAGTTGTCCATATAATCCTTGGACGATAGACTAATTTCTATAAATTTAATGGGGAGTATATTTATATCAACTGACGTTCAGTTTAAATACTGAGTCGGTTTTCAGTTCATTTTTTGTCAGCGTAACAGCTAGCTTGTCGTCTAGTTTCCACATCAAATCTCGCTGAATGCAGGCATACAGTCAGTACCTTGCTAGCGCCCGCCGCCCTCCAGAAAATACGATACCCAAAAGTATTCGTAACAGCACTTTAAAAGCTAAATAAAAAAATTAAATACTACGTGCGCTAACGTACAGAAGTAAATCGAGCCAAGCCTCAATCTAGCCTCATCGCATAGCTACTTGCTGTAGCAGCGTTAAAGAAATTACGCAGATTACGCAAACCAAACAAACTACATCAAGGAATAAAAATGAAAAACTTCAAAATTGTATCTAGCCTGATCGCCGCACTCATGCTCACGACTATCGTCGGCTGTGCCGCCACACCAAAACAAGAGAGCACTGGTCAGTATGTCGATGATTCCGTCATCACCACATCAGTCAAAGCAGCAATCCTGAACGAGCCTACATTGAAGGTCAGCGAAATTAATGTAGAGACGTTTAAAGGCGCAGTCCAGTTAAGTGGTTTTGTCCGCTCGCAAGAGAATATTGATACTGCAATCAAAGTGGCACGTGGCGTCAATGGCGTGACTGCAGTTAAAAACGATATGCGTTTGAAATAATCAGGATATCGGTGACGCTATCGTAACGGCTGTAAAGACTGTAACGACTCGTCACCATCCACTTTTTTAATTTCTTTTCAAAGAGGTTTAATCATGAATACGATCAAAAAATTAAGCGGCTACGCTGCAACTATCACTCTGATGTTCGGCTTGACAGCGTGTGCTGGTATGTCTAACCAGGATAAAAATACCGCCGTCGGCGCAGGTGCTGGTGCTGTGGTTGGCGCGGTACTGACTGGTGGTAGCGCGGTCGGCACGGTCGGTGGCGCAGCAGTTGGCGGTGTGATCGGCAACCAGGTCAAACCTAAATAATCTGCCATCAATCTGGCTCGCCTAGCTACCAAACTAGCTTAGCGAGCCAAATAAAAAATAACTCACAACAAAATATTCAAGGAAGAATTCATCATGACTACCCCTACCAATGGTTTCCCCAAATCCAGACTACACCCGATGATTATCATCGCAGGTCTTGCTGTAACTTTATTCTGTGCTGCTGGTATTGCTGCCATCATGGGATGGATTCCAACCTCGATCGGTAGCAATAATAACGGCGCATTAACGCAAGCTGATCAAGCGGCGACGCAAGCTAACGGCAATACGACAAATCCAAATAATTTAAATAATCCAAACACGACGCCGCGTGCAACTACACCTGCGCCTGTACATCACAAACAAACTTATGCTGCGGCTAATGATGACTATCGGCCGTCCAACAAACTCCCTTGCTACAACTGCGGGATCGTGGAATCAATACGCGAGATCAACACCCGTGCACAAGGTAGTGGCGTCGGCGCAATTGGTGGTGCGGTAGTCGGTGGCTTGTTAGGCAATCAGGTGGGCGGCGGCCATGGCAAAGAAGCTGCCACAGTGTTAGGCGCAATTGGCGGCGCAGTCGCTGGTAATCAAATCGAAGGTCGGGTCAATGCCAGCAATAGCTACGATATTTCTATCCGCATGGAAGATGGATCAAGCCGCACCGTACATCAAACCAATCCACCGCAATGGCGCTCTGGTGACCGGGTAAAGATTGTTGATGGCAATTTACAGTCTAACGGTTAATGTTTATCCAAATTTATCTAAAACAATACGAATTTAATTAACTATTTACATGTTGTGTACGCCAGCGAACAGAACCTGATGCAAGCAGCTTGCATACTTAGTCCCACGATGTTGAATGTTGTAAGCGCTGATTTTCTTAATTTGATGTACTGAAAAAATAGCGGATTACAACTAGTTTCATCGACACCATTGAATAAAATTCTTGAGGAGAAATCATGCTTTATACCATCGCTGTTGTTCTAATTATCTTGTGGCTACTTGGCTTGGTCACTTCTTACACCATTGGTGGCTTCATCCATATTTTATTAGTGGTGGCCGTCATCATGATCTTGCTGCGCCTGATTAGCGGACGAGGGATTTAGCTAACGTCGAATTTTGGACAAAGGCAAAATCGCAGCAAAAGTAACGCAAATAAATTTATGTGATGCCAGCAACTAATGTCGTTGTCATCACTCACTTCAAAACTATGTAGAGAAAATAATGAACTGGGATGTAATCGAAGGAAACTGGCTGCAATACAAAGGTCAAGTAAAAGCGCAATGGGGCAAATTGACAAATGATCATATTGACGTCATCGCAGGCAAACGTGACCAGTTGCTGGGCCAGATTCAGGAAGCATATGGCATAGACAAGGACGAGGCTGATAAGCAAGTGAAGGCTTTTCAGAAATTTCTTAAAGAAATTCGTACTTCTTAGCCAGACATTTAGTCGAAAGTAGCAAACCGCATGCGGCATTTTTCCGTAAGCGATTTTAATAATATCAAGGAGCACTACATGAAAAAAGCACTCTCAATTATCCTAATCAGCGCAGCTACTCTGGGTTTTACCAACATGGCCGTTGCAGCGACGGCAGAGGCCAAAGCAAGCTTTAAAGCAGCAAAAGAAACCGCAGATACCGATTACAAAGTATCACGTGAAAAATGCAATGCACTGGCTGGAAATCCAAAAGATGTTTGCGTAGCAGAAGCTGAATCCGCACGCAAACACGTTAAAGCAGATGCAGAAGCAAAATACAAAAATACTGTCAGTGCCCGCACCGACGCGCGCAACGCAATGGCAAATGCAGATTATGACGTTGCAAAAACAAAGTGCGATAGCAAAACCGGCAATGAGAAAGATGTCTGTGTAAAAGAAGCGAAGGCCGTTATGGTTGCAGCCAAAGCAGATGCCAAAGCAGACAAAAAAGTAGTTGAGGCACGTGTTGATGCAAGAGATGACAAAGTAGAAGCCAACTACAAAGTCGCTCTGGAAAAATGTGACGCTTTAGCAGGCCCATCAAAAGATAGTTGTGTCGCTGGTGCTAAATCACAGTTTGGTAAATAAGTTTCGTACTTAAAGTTCAACACTTAAAGTTTATTACTTGAAATTTAGGTTTTAAGTTTGACCGGTAGTTTAGCTCTATTGCAGTAAAAATCTTGATTGTCGAAGTTCGATCACCAAGCTAATTCTAATCACTTTTGAAGGATCATTATCATGAATATATCTAAACGTTTTGCAACAGCTTTGCTTTCTTTCGCTCTTATCGCTGTAGCTGGTTGCGCATCCACACAAAAATCTGAAGGTACAGGCGAGTACGTTGATGACACCGTTATCACAACCAAAGTAAAAGCGGCAATCTTGAACGAACCAATGTTGAAATCCCGTGAGATCAATGTTGAATCATTCAAAGGTATTGTTCAGTTGAGCGGCTTCGTATCATCACAGGCTGACATCAACAAAGCCGTAGAAGTTACCAGTGGTGTTAAAGGTGTGAAATCGGTTAAAAACGATATGCACGTCAAATAATATTGCGTGATATATAGTGTGTTTCGACCTAGATGCGAGCTGATTAAAAATCAACTCGCATCTAATATGCAAGCGGGTACTGTTAAGACAATACTGATTTATACAGCCAGATCAATGGTCATATAAATCAATATCAAGTCAAATGCATTGCCCGCTTTGCATTGAGAGTACGAATGATTCACCATGCTGATAGTCGATGGAGAATTGCTGCTAGTTAGCCGTTTAACGTCAATAGGGTAAAAAATGAGTGCCCCTCAACATAAAGATGTCGACGCTGACAGTATGCCGAATATCCATGCACCAGATGATCGCCCGCCGACCATACAAATCAGCGATAGTGATTTGTTGTCCATCAATAGATCCTCTGCACCACCTACCATCCACATTCCAGTCAATGCCCGCGGTTTGGCGCTGACTATATTAGCCACCGTTGCTTTTGTTTTTGCATTACAAACAGCGCAGCGATTTTTTATCCCGCTGGTCTTTGGCATCATCATTTCTTACACACTGAATCCGGTTGTGGTCTGGCTGGAACGCATTAAAATTCCACGTGTTTTTGGTACCAGCCTTGTGCTAATCACTATTCTGTGTGGCGCAGGAGTAGTTGGTAATTCTCTGCGTACCGAATTTAATTCTATCCTGGTCAGTTTGCCCGACGCAGCGCGGCAAATATCGCAAGCGATCACCAAAACACAAGACAATCAGCCAAGCACGATGCAACAAATGCAGGCAATCGCAAACGAGATTGAGAAGGCCGCAAATCAATCCAGTAGCGTGCGCCCAAGTTCGCGGCAAACACCTACCACCGTGATCGTTGCGACTCCCCCGTTCAAAATACAGGACTGGCTGTTAGCAGGATCAGTGAGTGCGGCTAGTGTCGTTGGTCAAATCACTGTCTTGATTTTTCTGATCTTTTTCCTCCTCTTGTCCGGCAATAGCTTCAAGCGAAAACTCGTCAAAATCACCGGACCATCGCTGTCATCCAAAAAAGTGACTGTGCATATTCTTGATGACATTAATAAGTCAATCCAGAACTATATGTTTATGCTATTAGTCACTAATCTGCTTTTAGCCTTATTGCTGTGGGTAGTTTTTCGCTGGTTAGGATTAGAAAATGCCGGTGCTTGGGCAGTCGCTGCGGGCTGCTTGCATATCATTCCGTATTTTGGTCCGGTCATCATCACATTGGCGCTAGGAGCAACATCCTTTATGCAGTTTGGATCTTTGTCGCAAACCTTGTTAGTGACCGGAGCGACGCTAGTGGTGACGGTCTTGGTCGGTACTTTCATTACTACCTGGATGACCGGCAGAATCGCCAAAATGAATGTGGCGGCGCTCTTCATCGGCTTACTATTTTGGGGCTGGCTATGGGGAATCTGGGGCTTGTTACTAGGCGTGCCGATTATCGTGATGGTACGCGTCGTGTCTGAGCATATCGACGGGATGCAGTCGGTGGCTGAATTGCTGAGTGAATAGAAAATAGCGAGAAAAGCTGATGCAGTAAAAGTGATTTTTTCGCTAGGCTTTAATAACAGGACTTACGCAAAATTGTGCCAGCAAAGCGTAGCGACTAGGACAGCACTTCACTACGGCTAATCGCTGCAAAGCAGTTGGGGGTTTTGCGTAAGTATTAAAGAGTTTTACATATACTAGGATAGTGTATGTATATTCAATGCAAAATCGTCCACTGATTACTTGGACGATTTAGACTAATCTAGCAATACTCCCCTTAAATCACTAACCAACATTAATTATGGCTAGTTTTATTTGGCGGCTCGATCGATAAGCTATTTTGATGGTCGGTGCTGGCATCCACCATGTCGGGCGCGACTTCAATCCTGGTGATGCCAGAATTAACGGAAATTGGATCGCTGGAGGGAAACGACATTTCCAGCGCATCGTCTAGCAAACACTCTCTGGCTTTATCTTCTTTCGTTTCTATCTCATCTGCCAAAGTCGTTATGGCTATCGCCCATTTAACGAATTTAAGATGTCCAAGTTCGCGGATAGTAGTGACGTTAAATGCCTTTTTTAGTAACTCAGCATCCTTGGCACTAACGCCTAGCAAGGCATCGACCGGCGCATTGGCAAGCTCGTGGAAGTTCATATTTTCGTAGGCTTTATCTACACAGGTAAGGATTTTCATTACGTCGCCTTTTAACTGAAAGTTTTTACAGAGATCAGAATGAACTGATCGCTTAATCCAGTCTGTTCGCTAACGTACCCCAACTGAAGTCCAGATCTTTATATTTTTAGGACTTGCGCAAAACTGTCACAGCAAGGCCTGGCGACGACGATGGTACTTTAGTGCAGCTAGGGCAGTTTTGCGTAAGTCCTCAGTTTAATCAAACAAGCTCTTGAGTAAGCTAATCAGGAGTGTCACAATCAAAGCAGCCCGCAAAAAATTTTACTCCATCAGGACTTAAGACCATGAGCTCTGCTCTGAACACAGAACATTTCTGGATGCCATTTTCCGCCAATCGTCAATACAAAACCAAACCGCGTCTGATGGTCGCCGCCGCGGGCATGCATTACACCACGGACGACGGACGACAAATTTTGGATGGAACCGCAGGTTTATGGTGCGTGAATGCAGGGCATGGACACCCGCACATCGTGAAGGCGATTCAAACACAGGCAGCGCGTATGGATTTTGCGCCCACCTTCCAGATGGGACATCCGCTGGCATTTGAGGCTGCCAGCAAATTAGTCTCGATTGCACCAGAGGGATTGAACCGCGTGTT
Organism: Undibacterium sp. RTI2.2; assembly: GCF_035018705.1. NCBI lineage: Bacteria > Pseudomonadati > Pseudomonadota > Betaproteobacteria > Burkholderiales > Oxalobacteraceae > Undibacterium > Undibacterium sp. RTI2.2. Next base: position 74,276 of record NZ_JASJXN010000005.1, read on the forward strand.
CTTTTGTAATGACGGGTCTGAAGGCGTTGATACAGCTTTAAAAATGGCGCTGGCTTATCATCGGGTACGCGGAGACGGCATGCGACATCGCCTGATCGGACGCGAGCGTGGATATCACGGTGTTGGCTTTGGCGGCATTTCTGTGGGTGGTATCGCTGGCAACCGCAAACATTTTGGTCCGGCTCTGCCCGCAGTCGATCATCTGCGCCATCCTTTAAATATCACAAAAAATGCTTTCAGCCGCGGCCTGCCAGAACACGGTGCAGAGATGGCAGATGAGTTAGAACAACGCTTGCTCGCCCTGCATGATCCATCCACTGTCGCTGCGGTGATTGTTGAACCATTACAAGGGTCAACCGGCGTCATCTTGCCGCCCAAAGGCTACTTACAAAAAATAAGAGCAATTTGTGACAAGTACGGCATTCTGCTGATTTTTGATGAGGTTATTACTGGATTCGGTCGCCTCGGCACACCGTTTGCGGCTGATTATTTTGGCGTTATTCCGGACATGATTGTATGTGCCAAAGGCCTGACCAACGCGGCAGTGCCGATGGGCGCAGTCATCGTCAAACAAGCAGTGCATGATGCATTTATGGATGCAGCGCCAGAAAACACTATCGAATTTTTCCACGGATACACCTACAGCGCACACCCACTGGCATGCGCCGCGGCGATTGCGACGATTGATGTGTACAAAGAAGAAAAACTGTTTGACCGCGCCGCCACAAACGCCAACTATTTTGAACAGGCAGCTCACAGCTTGCAAGGTCTGCCCTACGTCAAAGATATCCGCAATCTGGGTCTGGTTTGCGGCATCGAATTAGAAAGTATTCCAGGCAAACCCGGCGCACGCGCCTTTGACGTGTTCCTCAAATGTTTCTGGGAAAAAGGCGTCTTAATCCGCACCACTGGCGACATCATTGCGCTGTCACCACCACTGATCATTGATCCAACACAGATGGATGAATTGTTCGGAGCAATCGCCAGTATCCTAAAAGCGCAATAGCAAAAAACCACATCCAAACAACGATATTGCAATAATCTAGCGAGAAAATAAGGAGAATCAGCGCCAGCAAAGCAAGAATGCTAGCGCGCTCTTGCAATATTTTTGCCGCTCTGTCATAATCTTGGCTTGCGTTGCCGAGATGGCGGAATAGGTAGACGCACGGGACTCAAAATCCCGCGCTGCAAGGCGTGCCGGTTCGATTCCGGCTCTCGGCACCAAGAAGACACTAAGCTCTTGATTTTTCAAGGGTTTTTTTGTTTTTATGCTCTGTTTTTGTCTAGTGTCACATATGAGTGTCACAACTCACACAAAATGGGCATCAAATTACCTTCCAATTTACACCGCAATAGACATGGTGTTTTGTACTTTCGTCTCAATATCCCCGAAGACCTACACGGCTTCTTTGAGACCAAAGTAATCTACCGCAGCTTACTCACTTCCAGTATCAGGCTCGCTTCTGGCGCTGCACAAACGATGGCTCTCAAATTTAAGCATTTGTTTAGAGAACTACGGAGCCAATCGATGAGCAAACCAACAAAAACAACGGCAGACGCACTCAACGATTTCATTCAATTGCCCGATCTGCGCGAGCGCATCAGGCTGGCTGGATTACAAGCCACTTCACAAGAGCAAGAGGAGGAATTAGCGCAACGAGAGCAATTGATCGCCAATCTGGGCTTGGAGCAAGCAAACGCCAGGCAAAGACACGAGGTAGAACTGAAACGCGCACAGCTAGGAAGCAACTGCTTCGCCAGAATAGGCGGACAGACCTCTAGGTTATGCGTGTTATTTAACTCTATTTGAAGTTAAACGCACAAACTACATGAAAGCAACGGGCGATTGGCGGCTAACGAATCAGGAACGATACTTAAAAAGTGTCGCACTTCATTGGTGTAGTTCCGCACCAAAGAGTTCCGAAAATGATCACGACTATTGCGAGTTTTGTTTTGCTAAATTTATGTCTAACGAATCCGTAGACGCATTGCGTGAGGGATTTACGGCAGATGATCGTGATCGTTAGATCTGCAACGAATGTTTTGATGACTTCAATAATATGTTCCATTGGCAGACAACAAGTCCGTTTAACTCAACATCCGACACGGACGCTTCGCGCCGGTCAATTTAACGTTAGGTCTCATATGGCGAACATTCCTCCCATCCAAGGTGCAGAAGAAGTGCTGTCTGCGTTGGGGTGGTGGCCGTCGTTCCATGATGCAGAGGTCATTCGCTTCTCGCTTGCCCGCGGTGCATCGCCAGACACCAAGACGTCCGACGCCGAGCTTGAAGTACAAGTACGAGAGTACGAGCCGAGAAACGTGGGAACAGCAGAATACAAAGTTGTTCTTATCAAGGAAGTAGTCATCCGATTCGCCTTCGTCGGAGTCGAAGAAGTCCAGGTCGAGGATTTCAATTTTCAAAATGTCATCAACTCGCTCGTCATCTACCCGGTGACCCAAGGGGTCAGGGAACGAATGCGAGTTGAAGTCGAGTCAATCTACGGCTTTGGTGCAACATTGTTCTGCAACAGCGCAAAGGTAGCGAGTGTATCCCGCTTAATACCCATTGAAGCCTAACCCACTCTGCTGCCGTTCGAGGCTCTTTATTGCGGTCAGTCAAACTCAACATTTATAGAATTAAAGGCTATCGTCGCGAGCTGAAAGCCAAGTGCGATAATTCATGCGGCTGCAATAAAGCCACCAGCAATTGCACGACTTCGCTAGGCGTATAGAACTCACCGCCTTTTTTACCCGCTGAGTCGGCAAACATTTTGATCAGGTATTCGTAGGCAGTGCCTAACAAATCGGTCGATTCGAAATCTTGGTTGCGGAGACGATGTTTAGAAAAGTGCGATAGCAGGTCTGCCAGTTTTTTGTCGGAGAGTTTGTTTTTGACGTTGAAGTCAATCGACACCAAGGCGCCTTCCAAGCTGGTGTTGTGTTCTTCAATCGCTTCGGTTGCTTTGTTTAACCGAGCGACGTCCGGGTGATAGCACTAACTTTTCCATCGTCGAGGAAGTAATACCAGACAAATTCAAAGTAGTTTTACCGTCAAATTCAAACTTTAACACTTACATTGTTAACAGCAAAAAATTCATAGGTAACGATATATCAATGGGGGTGGATGAATTCAACGCCTACACGCTTACCGCTAGGCTGGAACTAGACTTAACGTCTACTAGCGTTTATGAAAAATTAAAAACTAGTGGACTCCAATCTTACGCTGGAAATATAAGCGGCATGAGCGACTTTATGCTGTACACCTTATCCTATCTAAAAGCGGCAAGAGTGAATCATCCCTCGACCTATCAAAACATTAAAAATAGTCCTCTGTTCCTAGCACATATAAATAGCTTGTGGGAATCTGCTGAAAATACCTTAAATATTGTTTACAACTTTACGTTGAGTAAAGGTGGTGTTTACAGCGTAAATTCTGAGGTAATTGCTGAAATTTATTCCCCAGAATTAATTTCAGAACTGGATGTGCTTGGCATCAGCATCTTCAATTTAACTATTGGTGTAATACCTATTTTTCCAAAAGTATACCTGCTGAAAACTCTGGAAAGAAATAATCAGTGATTATAAAAATCACCATAGGAGTAATACGGATTTATTTAGCCCAAGTAAACTCCGAATCGCAGAACTTTAAAACGCTTACACAATTCATAAAAAATCCGGTAGCTCCAACCGTCATTATTTACCATCATTTCCTGCAATACTTACCATATCAATCTTAGGCAAATAAATGCTCTGACTGGCAGTTAAACTCAGAGATAAAATGATGCTACCTGAATAGCGTTTAACTACCAAAAACATCAATCGATACCCTAAAAAAGTATGCGCGCAGCCTGAAAAAACTTACTTTAGTGACTGTAGTAAAATCAGTAAATAAATCAATGTTTGATCTGACCTCATACCTTTTTCCCAGAAAGATAGCCTCCATATTCTGCAACGTATTACCCAATGCGAAATACCGAGGTGGTACGATCAAAATAGAGATTTTTTTTCATTGAAAATTGACGAAATAAAGAGAGTTTTAACCATCTAAATTGATTTCCCTATTAGTCAACGCTCTGTTAGCCAAATCATTCAATTTTGTTCTTTAGGAGGTCTTATGTTGAAACAACCTGAGTTTGAGTTATTTGCGTTCTGGCGCACGTCAGCAACTTACCGTGTGCGCGTTGCCTTGAATCTGAAAGGTCTGGTCGCGCACGAGAAGATCGTCAACATCGATGCTGGCGAGCAACGCAGTGAGGCTTTCCTTAAGATCAATCCTATGGGGGCAATCCCTGCACTGATTGAGGCAGGACATCCGCCAATTACGCAATCTCTAGCGATTCTGGAATTTTTAGAGGAATCTCAACCGTCCCCAGCATTACTGCCAAAAGATCTGCACGCTCGTGCCCGAGTGCGCTCTCTGGCATCAATACTGGTTGCCGACATGCATCCTTTAATCACCCCGCGAGTAAAAAAATATTTAGTTGGCACTAGCCATTTTGATGACGCAGCTTGGCGAGCCTGGCAAATTAACTGGTTCACCACTGGCCTGCAAGCGCTGGAACAACGGCTGGCGTCGGAGCCAGATACAGGAATATTTTGTCATGGCGATAAACCGACCATCGCGGATATTTGCCTCGCCAGTATTATTGCCGTGATGCGCATTTTTAAAATCACTGTTAACGATATACCGACTGTTGACAGGATTATGGCTAGCTGTGAAGCACTGGATGCTTTTGCCAAAGCGGCGCCGCAACGACAAGTCGGTGCGCCCTCAGCAAATTAATTTTATGCAGAGTTGCCTAATTTGAGCTTATAGCGCTTTATCTTCTAGCCTGTGATGAGTGATCAGTTAATTTATCCATAAAACAATAATGTATTTTGCTTTGCCGTAATTGATAACGGAAAAATGGTCGCGATCAATAATTTAAAACTCGCGGCAAGCTTGTATCAACATCACCTCAAGGAGTTTTTAAATGCCTATATTGAAAATTGAAAGTCCTCAACAAGCCCCGATTGACTTGTATTATGAGGATCATGGCAGCGGATTGCCGATTGTCCTTATCCATGGCTGGCCATTAAGTGGCCGATCTTGGGAGGCACAAGTACCCGCTCTGGTAGCAGCTGGCTATCGTGTAATAACCTATGATCGTCGTGGTTTTGGCGGGTCGTCACAACCCTGGTCCGGTTACGACTATGATCATTTTTCTGCTGACTTGCATCAACTGATAACCCATCTCAATCTAAAAAACGCCACACTTGTCGGCTTTTCTATGGGTGGTGGTGAAGTCGCTCGTTATATCAGTACATACGGCACCGAGCGTGTCGGCAAAGCGGTATTTGCCGGCGCTGTACCTCCGTATCTCTACAAGTCGGCCGACAATCCTGAAGGAGGATTAGATGATGCGACGATCAAGCAATTTCAGGAAGCCGTCATCAGCGACCGCATCAGTTTTCTGGATACGTTCACGACTAACTTTTTCAGCGTGAACGGTAAGTTGCTAGTCAGTGAAGCACAGCGCGTATATGCGCGTGAGATTGCATCTTTCGCGTCACCCAAAGGGACATTAGATTGTATTGGCGCGTTTTCTTACACGGACTTCCGTAGCGACCTGACTAAATGCACCATACCAACTTTGGTGATCCACGGGGATGCTGATGGTATCGTGCCTCTGGAGGTAAGTGGCGCAAGAACTCACAAAGCAATTAAGGATAGCCAGTTATGCGTCATCGAGGGCGGCCCGCATGGATTTAATCTGTCTCATGCAGCAGAATTTAACAAAGGCTTGATTGATTTTTTAGCGTCTTAAACCGGTTCCCGAAGAACAACGCGCTATTTAGCTATTCAAATAATTGAGTAGTTAAATGGCCGTCATAGTGTATAGCATCGAGGCGTCCAAAATCATCAGTTATACAGCGAACAGTCTCAAACTACATACATCGTTGTAACACATTGTTTTAAAAAATTAGTACTTACGCAAATATAATCCCGCAGGACAGAAACCAGATTTTTCCCATAAGCGAATCCGATGTCAGATTATCCCGAATCAGCTCTCACACTTTTCGCTACCGGTAATCAGTTGATGGCAGTTGCTGAAAATGACAAAGCGCTTGCCTGTTTTATGCAAGCGCTGGAAATCGCTCCCGACTTTTCCGAGGTGATGATTAACCTGGCTTATCTGCAAGAGCAAGTTGGCGCATGGAGGAGTGCTGAGTTTTGGTATCAGCAAGCGATCACGGTACGACCCGACGTGGTACAAACTTATCTGAACTTAGGCGCGATGCTGATGGCACGCGATCGCTTTGATGAGGCGGAGAACGTATACCGGCAGTGTTTATTATTTACCTCCGACTCACCCGCATTGTGGTCCAATTTGGGTGTCTTGCTAGCCTGTACGAAACGAGAGGAAGAAGCTGAGGATTGCTACCGTACTGCGCTCAATCTGAGCCACGATTATGCGACAGCACGTTTTAATTTAGCCTATATTTTGTTGCGGCAAGGGCGCTATGCCGAAGGCTGGCCTTGCATGGAAGCGCGTGATTGGATTACACGTATATCGGCTGTGTTTACTTGTCAGCGCTGGCAAGGTGGCGACCTGTCCGGCAAATCGATCGTGATCGGTTTTGAGGCAGGTCACGGCGACATGATCCAATTCTGTCGCTATGCTGTTTTTCTGAGAGAAAAAGGCGCGACTAAAGTCACGTTGATTTGTCATCCAGGTTTAAAAAGATTGTTCGGCGGTCTGGCGGATGTGGATGAAATTTTATCTCTGGATGATAATTTATCGAACCGGGAATGGGATTTTTGGACCTTACCAATGAGCTTGCCTTTTCATTTTGAGACCCGCTTAGATACTATCCCTGCGACTATTCCTTATCTGCATGCCGATGCAGATGTGCTGCAACAGTGGTCAGAAAAATGGCCAGCCCAATATTCACAGCTGTCGTCTGCCAATCAGAAACGCGTAGGTCTGGTCTGGAAAGGCAACTCTCGTTTTGAAAATGATGCGCACCGCTCGCTGCCGTCGGTGACCTATTTGACGCCGGTATTAAAAGTGCCTGGCGTTCAATTTGTCAGCCTGCAAAAAGAGTTGGCGGGAGAATCTATCCCTGAGTCATTTTCAGTGTTAATGCTGGGTGACTGCGTCACAGATTTTGCAGACACTGCGGCCATCATCAAACAACTGGATTTAGTCATCAGTGTCGACACCGCTGTCGCACATCTGGCTGGTGCTTTGGGTGTGCCCTGCTGGCTGTTAGTGCCGGACTATAAACCAGACTGGCGCTGGCTGGCGCATCGTCAGGACAGCCCATGGTACCCGCATCAAATGCGTCTGTTCAGGCAGGACTCAGCAGGAAGTTGGAATACTGTGATGGACGAGCTTGCTGTGGCTCTGGCAATTTGGGTCAAAGACGGTAAGACATTTTCTTAGGGAGATGCGTGGATCACGCATCAATACAATCTGCCGAAATCATGCACTTGTCGCTTACAATGCGCCCTTCTGCGCTGAATCGTTATCAATACCATCGTCGATACCGTCGTCCACAACATCGTCCATAACATCGGCAATCTCGATAACAGCGTCATCATTTTTAAACCTGGTAGAACTCATGAAATACTTTTTTAGACTGCTGCGCATCGTCCTCGGCCCTTTCATGCTGTTGAAAGAAAGCCTGACACGGCCAAAAGGTGTCGTGCGCCCCGTCGCTGATCAGACTAAGGTCGATGCAGCATGCCAAAAGCTGGCCTTATATCAGTTTGCAACGTGCCCTTTTTGCATCAAGGTGCGGAAAGAAATGGCGCGCCTGTCGCTGACTATAGAACTACGTAATACGCAACATATGACAGAACATCGCCAAACTTTATTAGCCCAAGGCGGCAGCCCTAAAGTCCCCTGCCTGAAGATCAGCAACGACGACGGCAGCGTGAAGTGGTTATATGAATCCAAGGATATCGTGCACTATTTGCAGCAGGAATTTGCGGTAGTATCAACATAGGATTTAGCAAGGCGTTTAATTGTTAGCATGCACAAATAACGCATTGATCAGACATCGATCCGACATTAATAAGACACTAGTAAAATACGAATTCCATCATCTAAAATCAATCTGATGAAAATACATGGTCAATAGGAAATTACCGTAGTACGCAACGTCCTCGTACGCACTACAGCGGGTAGTTTTAATGAAGAAGGCACTTGGGCTTGCTTTCTCGATACGAAAAAAAAGGCACCGGTCAACCAGTCTTGGGCGGGTCTGACCAATGCCGCTCATTGGGAGATGTCGAATGTAGATTCGCTACAAGCATTCCCTAAAATGCGTGAATGGGCATTCCAGAATTCTTGCGTCTGTCTCGCTGTAGTTGTGCCAGACAATATGCGCAAAGAAATCCACCGCCGCCAAACTGGCAACTTGCCAGAAAACTTAGTCCACTATTTCTCGACGATAGAAGAAGCTTGTACCTGGCTGACCTCACGCGGATTTGATTTTACGGTAGCAGATTATCCGCATGCAGAGTTCATCGCCAGAACACGTAAAGCAGATTAACAAGTCAACTCTAAAAACGGATGTCCAATCATTCTGCGGCTCTTGGAAGGAAATCACGCCAGAAGCCGCAGAATGATTGGACGCTCTAAATCGAAATTTTAGATTGATCCAGTAATTAAACCTACATCAACTAACTCAGACTTACTCAAAGTACTTCCCACTCATGCCGCAACAGTGCATACATGGCCATATCAACATGTCTACCCCGGCTAAAAGAGGCGCCACGGGCGATGCCCTCTTTTAGATAGCCGCAATTGATCGCCACTTTTTCTGAGGCGATATTATCGACATGCATGTGGATTTCTAAGCGATTGATCAGTAAGGTCTTAAACAGATAATCGGTCAGCAGTTGCACGGCCTCCGTCATGATGCCTTTGCCACGCTTGTCGCTAGCAAATAGTCCGTAGCCGATCTCACGTGAGTTAAAGTAAGAGATAGTTTTAAAATGAAACACGCGACCTAAAATCGTCCCGTCGTGATCAACGATTAAAAACGTTTCATTGAGTTCTTTACTCAAGGATTCTGCTTCAAATTTCTTCTCCAATGCACCTGGCAACATCATCTCTAAAGAGAGAAAATCACCTTTAGATTCTGGCGCGTTGAGTAATCTGATCAGCTCAGGGATATCATCTTTTTGCACATGCCGAAGATGAAAGCAACTGCCTTTGATCATATGGATGGTCTCCTGTATCGAGTGGTAATACTGAAAGAATTTTTAATGAAAATGAACAAGGTTTTATCCTCCAGTGTACCAGCCAGTCACTCGTTTTCAATACATGACAAAGAGTTTTATCCTCGCAAAGCCGATGCAGGAGACATATGCATTGCCACTCTGGTATGCCGTATGGTCGAGATCATTGCTACGATCGAAGCACTGACCAGCGCGGCCAATACCGCCCATGGTCCGATCGCCGCACGTTCAGCAAACTCATCTAAAAGAGATTCCCCCATGACGTAGGCCACAGGCAAACCAAGTAGCGCCGCGACGCCGATCAGCGCAATAAACTCATAGCTAAGTAACTGAGCGATATCTCGTCCCATGGCTCCGTATAGCTTGCGCAAAACGATCTCTTTTGACCGCCGTTGCAGACTATAGGCGGACAAAATATACATGCCAACAAACGCCAGAGAAATCACAATACACATCACAATCGAAAAAATGATTAACATAGGTTCAATTTGTCTTGGCCCTCTTTCCAGCAAATTCCTTACCGGCTTAATCTGCAATATATTCTGAGGAAAATGTTGCGCCCAAAGATGGGCGATAGCGGCGCTAACAATAGCTGGATCACCCTCAAATTTGACGGACAGCGATGGCGTTTCTAGCGACAGCATAAACACGCGTGGTGCAGCATCCATCAGCAGGCTCTGCGTCCTGACAGGTTGATTGACTCCGATGATTTGTAAGGGCTTGTCTTTGACTTTAATGAATTGTCCAACGGCAGCGGTAGGCGAGCTAAAGCCCAAGCGCGTAACAGCCAAAGCGTCAATCACTACGACACTGGGATTGTCAACGTTATCTATCTTTGCATCAAATAAGCGACCTGCTAATGGGGCGATCTCATAGACATTAAAGTAGTCGGGGCTGACCAGCGTTTTATCGAGTTTGATGACACGAGCATCGGGCATGGTGATATCGACATTCCAAAAATCAGCCTGGCCGATTGCCACGGTAGAAGCCGTTGTTTTGACGACGCCAGGCAGGCGCCTTACTGCGTCACTGAAGCTTTTAGAATTTACCTGCTCTAATCCGTAAGGCATCTCAATCGAGAGAAATTTGTCTGGATCAAATCCAAAATTTAAACGGCTGATGTGTTGAAGCTGCCCTGACATTGTCAATGCCATGCTAATAAAAAACATCCCGACTGCAAATTGAAATACTGTCAGGCTGCGGCGCAACCACATCCCATGAGTACTCACCGAACTGCCGCGTCCAGCGAGGATTGCGGAGGGACGTATTTGGGCTGTCATCAATGCCGGATAAAAACCTGCCAGCAATCCTATAACGATGCTGAAACCTAGCACAGCCAATATACCCAATAAACAATTGGTAGCGGTCAGCAGTGACTCCAATACAAAACCGGATAAAGCAGAAAATCCTGGCAAGACTAGCCATGCCAACAGCATCCCGACACCTGCCGCGATCAGAGAGACCAGTATCGTCTCTGTCAATATCTGCATGATGACACGCCAATGCGGAGCACCAAGCACTTTACGAATAGCGATCTCGCGCTGTCGCGCTATGATCCTGACCGTAGCCAGATTGACGTAATTTGCAATCGCTAACAACAAAACGAATAAGGCGATGCACGCAACTGAAATAGTGATCGTTCGATTGCCTTTTCTTGATCCGTTACCACCACCGACTACAGGGTCAAGGAAAGACTCGGTCAGTGGTCCTAACTTCACTTCATATAACGGATCGTGACCTAATTGTGCAAGTTGCTCCGCTTTGAGTTGCGCACGTAAAGGCGACCTGTCGGCATCCTCTGCAATACGCCGCGCAATTTGATCTGCGGAGATATTTGCACCTAACTTGATGTAAAGACGAGCTGACAAATCGGACCAGCTGTCTAATATGGCTTTACGCTCATCCGCTTTCCACGCCAAGGTATTGATACCGGTAACAGCAGAAAACGGAACTGTAGAGTTGTCCGGTGTATCGCTGATAATTGCTGATACGAGGAAAGTATCGTTTTTGATATGCACGTATTTTCCCAAGGCATGGGTATCGCCAAAAAGTCGTCGTGCAGTCGATACGGTGAGTGCCAGAGCATTCGGACGACTTAGGGCAACTAACAGATCGCCTTCAACCGGCTTGATACCAAATACCTCTATCAAACTAGCATCAGCCGTGGTGAGTTTGACGTTTTGCACTGCACCGTCACCGCGCATCTCGGTATCAAGCACCACCAAGCGTGTTGCATGCAATGGCAAGCCGCTGCGCTCCAGGCCATCTTTTACTAAAGTCGGAATATTTTCATGCCAGCGCTGATCCTCCCAATTTGGCAAACTCTTGACGATAAAGATATGCTGATTGTCAGGTACATGACGATCAAAATGCAAAGCATAATAAATATAGCTAAGGCCAAGAAAGAACACCATAAATCCTATGGCTAATCCTATGATCGCTACCAGCGAATGCGCAGGTTCTTGTATCAGCAGGCGCCAGCCTATGCGGAAATCTCTGAATTTCATCAATGTCTATCTTATGTAATGGGGGCGTCAGCTATTACTGACAGGGAGTTCAGGTCGCCACATGGTGAACTCACCATGCAAAATCAGCAGGCAAGTTCGTCAGAAAGCAAACAATCAAGCGGCACGCAAAGCATCCACTACCACATGCCCGTCCAGCAGATGCAATGTCCGTGATGCTTGTGCTGCGTGCGATGGCGAGTGCGTAACCATTACGACGGTCGTGCCCTCGGCGTTAATGGTGCGTAAGATGCGCATGACTTCATCGCCATGTGCAGTATCGAGATTACCTGTCGGTTCATCGGCTAATAAAATAGCGGGGCCAGCGACTAAGGCACGTGCAATAGCGACACGTTGTTGCTGGCCACCAGACAATTGGGATGGCCTATGTTTTGCCCTATGCCCTATGCCTAACTTCTCTAACATTGCGGTGACTTTAATGCGGCGCTCTTTGACTGGTACTTCAGAATATTCCAAGGCCAGTTCGACGTTTTCATATACGCTGAGTTCTTCTATCAGGTTAAAACTTTGGAAGATGAAGCCAACTCTGCCGCGGCGTAGTTGATTTAATTGCGACTCACTCCAGCCTGCGACGTTTTGCCCCTCAAACCAGTACTCACCAGAATTAGGAATATCCAGCAAACCCAACAGACTAAGTAAAGTCGATTTGCCGCAACCAGAAGGGCCTGTGATGGCGACGTATTCTCCAGCATCGATTTCGATATTTACCCCGTTCAGTGCGGCGGTCTGTACTTCGCCTGCGACATAGAGTTTGCTGACGTTGACTAGTTTTAGCATGATGCTTCCTTATATGTTTTGTTAAAGGCTGGAATAGATTTACTTGTTAATTCAGCTTACTTTTAATTCTGCTACAACTAATTTACTCAGGCAGCGCGTAAGGCGACTGCCGGGGACATTCTTGCGGCGATTAAGGTGTGTCTGGTAGTCGCCAGCAAAGTCACTACGACAGCACCCAGCAATGCCAGGACAATTGGCCATAATCCCATCGGTGCCTGGTCTGCAAATTGCTCGACAAAACCTCTACCCGCAACATACGACAAGGGCAAGCCGACGATGGCGGCAATGCTGAGCAAAATCGTAAATTCTTTGAGCAGTAGCTTGGCGATATCGAGTTTGTCAGCACCAAATAATTTACGCATAACGATCTCTTTAGCGCGTCGCTGAACAGCATAGGCAGAGAGTATGTAGATACTGAAAATAGCCAATGGAATCATGATGGCAGCGACAATCACGCAAGAATCAAAAATAGCTTGAGGACCGCCTGCGTTGACTTCCAAATTTTGTCGTAGATGACTAAGATTTAAATACATATCTGGGAAATGCTGATGCCAGACCTCAGTAATGGCTGTTTTTGCTGCGGTCAGATCATTGCGTCCATTGACGGTTAATTGCGGCAAGAGCGGCGCTAGCGACGATTTTTCTGAGGTCGCAATCTGATACACAATCGGACGTGGTGATCCATGCATAAAGCCGCTGCTGACATTGTTGCTGATGCCGACAATCTGCATCGCTTTGCCTTCCATACTAACAATCTGCCCCAGCGCCGCATTGCCATTGGCATAGCCCAGCCGGGTTGCGGCTAACTCATTCATCACCAAACCATTACTGCTGTCACCAGAATCGATGTTGGGGTCAAACACGCGCCCTACTGCTGCCCCCAAACCAATGGTATGGAAATATTCTGGACCTACTCTCAAGGTGCTTAGACTAATAGTCTCTGCCTTGGTCGTCTTAAATTCCACCTTAGCAGGCCATGGCGTTGTATTTGCAACACCGTTGATCTCTGGCCGACGTGCCAGAGCATCCTGAAAACTACGAACCTCAGTCTGGCTCAATTCTGCAGGCAAGTTGATGATCAGCAGTGAGTCTAATTGGTAGCCATAGTCGATGTGCTTCAGATATTGGATTTGCGTCCCTATCGTCATCACCACCCCGGTCACGAACATGGCGATAGCGAATTGCATCACGGTTAACACGCGGCGTAGCCACAAACCGCCTGCTGTCTCACTATTCCCACGCCCACCCAGAGCACTGGCAGGGCGCATCTTGAGTGCAATCCAACCTGGATATAGTGCAGCGCAGATACCGACCAATATACCCATCACGATGACAATGGCGACAAATGCCATCCAGTCCTGACGCGTTAAAACGCTCACCATATCTAACTCAGTTAACTCCGACCAGGCTGGTAGTAATAACCATGCTAAGAAGGCACCAGCAATTGCGGCGATCAAAGATACCAAGATCGATTCTGCCATCATCTGCATCAGCAACCGCCCTGCTGTCACACCCAGCACTTTGCGGATCGCCATCTCGCGCTGACGCGCTATGGTGCGGATGGTGGCGAGATTAACGTAATTGCCTGCGGTTAGCAGGAGGATTAAAAACGCGACGGCATTCATCGCCAACGTAGCGATAGGGTCACCCTTAGAGCCGCTATTACTGCGAGCCTCGCTATCCAGATGGGAGTCTGCTAATGCACCAAATGCGATCTTCAATAAAGGCTTGTTGCCAAGCTCTTGCGTATCTTTTGCATTCAGATGTCCGGCCAATGCCGAGCGACTGATGTCGGTGTTGATTGCGCTGGCAAGCTCACTCAATAAACCGCCAGACTTGGTATCCGTTTTAATGCCTGATGTAGCATTCGACTGCGTACTTGGTAATAACGTATTGGGCAATAAGCGGAAATAGACTTTGTTATTCAGAAAATTTTTATCGTCATAGGAATAGTAATTCCAGTTATCTCTTGCGCGCTGGCGCTCTGCCTCTGGCCATGCGGCAGAGTTAAGACCAGCTAGCGCGGAAAACTGAATCGAGCTGGTGGCCGGCTGATCAGGCAATACCGCCGCGATACGGTAAGAAGCGCCTCTGATCTGTAAATTTTTGCCAACAACGTGACGATCGCCAAAGAGTTTTTGCGCTGTCGCTACTGACAGTGCCAGTGCATCTGGGCGGCTGAGTGCCGCTTGCAAATCACCTTCCATTGGCTTGATACCAAATACTGTAGAAAAAGCCGGATCCACCAGAGTCAGCTCTACTTTGGTCACGACATCATTGCCGCCGTCGTTCACCCGCATTGCGGCGGAATACGGCAACACTGCTGTGACCAATAAATGAGCATCGCTTTTTTCCAGCGAGTCTTTCATCGACAAAGGGACATTCTCGCTCCAAAAACCAAATCCCCAATTAGGACGTGCCTTGACGACATACACATTCTGTACCTCTGGAACATTGGTATCAAATCCAAATTCGTAGCGGGTGAATGCCAGTACCAAAAAGCAAAAAGTAAATCCTATCGTCAGGCTGACAATCATAATGGCGGAATACACAGGCTGCTGTTGCAACAGGCGCCACCCCATCCGAAAATCTTTAAAGTTCATTGTCTTATCGCTTTCTTTTTTTTTGCCGATTTACTACCGATTTACTGATTAAAAACTTAGTTGCATCAACCGTCTCTGCTTGCTTTCTCATTACATCTAAGATACTCAACAATCCCTAATAAATTTCCTCTGTTCTGTACGGCGCTTATGATGAGGTTAAGCATCTTAAAATTTTGATGAAAACCATATACTCCCCATCATTTTTATAAAAATTGGCCTATTGTCCAGACTTTATATGGACAATTAAATATACTATCTATGAGTATATAAATTATCATTCTGATACAGCAAAGAAAAAACTATCGCGTTGATGCTGTCGCCTTCCTAAGTTGACGCGCCGAGGATGCTATTTTTTTGAAGCTATTTTTTCAATTGCAAGCGCGTCGCATTACCAAATGTAGCGTAACTCGACACGACTATTTTTTCTCCTGCACTGAGGCCTGATAAGACTTCTATCTGACGGTTATTGCGACGCCCAGTTTTAATCATGCGCTTCTCGGCATCAACGCCATTGGCTGCGACCACAAAGACCCAAGCGCCGCCGCTATCGGTGATGAATGCCGCATTGGGTAATAACAAAGCATCTTTCGGTTCACCTAGGGTAATTTGCGCATCCAGGCTTTGACCGGGGTTGAGGCTGGCAGGTTGTGCATTTTTAAACACTAATTCAATCGAAAAGCGACCATCTTTGATTTGTGGATAGACCTGACTAACTTCGACACGATACTCTTTGGCGTCTTGCTTAAACACACCTTGTCGCCCTATCGCAATACGGTTCAGATAATACTCATCGACTTGTGCTGTGAGCTTAAATTGGTCGGGATCATCGATACGCCCTATATGCTGATCTGTCTTCACGGTCTCACCGATCTGCAAACGGAAATCTGTCAGGCGACCGGCAACTGGAGCCCGCACCACCAACGCATCGACCGTAGCGTTGACCAGTGTCAAACCCGTTTCTATCGTCTTAATCGCATACTCCATCTGGGCAACAGCGTCACGCTTGACTTCGGTCTCACTCGCGCTATGATTTTTCTCTTCATTAAAAGCGCGTTGCTGCTGCTCTAAGGTGTCAGCAGACTCATCCAGAGCGACCGACGAAATAAAACCTTGCTGAGCCAATTTGACGTTCCGGGCATGCTTTTTTTTCGCTTGCATCAGATTAAATTCAAGGTCAGATAAGCGGCGCTGATGATCAGAATTTGCTGCCTCAAAATTCACTCTCAAATTGGCCAGATTAGAAATCTGCTGAGTATGTTCTGACTGACGTTGCAATAGTTCTAAATTGCGTTGAGGGTTAGAAATCCTAAAAAGAATATCGCCTTTTTTCACCAACGCGCCATCATGCGCAAACACTTCTTCTACCCTGCCGGATTCGACGGAATCCAGTATCACCGAATGCAGCGCCTCGGCTTTAGAGCGGACGATAATGTCATCCAAAAAAATCCCGCTCTCGACGTTGGCGATACGCACATCGGCAGCAGATACCTGCAAACCACGCGGCATCAGATTCCATAAACCAGCAATCGCCAATCCGATTAAACATACTGACACCACGCTAATCAGAATTTTCTTATTGTGATTCTGCGGCACGATGACATCCATCGCGGCACCGGTCACAGCAAGATGAGGCGTAGATAATTTCATGGTTCAATCAAAATGGTAGGAGGTTTTGTTTGAGAATGTTTTACTCATTCTGAAACTCATGTCTACTATCGCAATCTCTGTGCCATGCTGATTTGGATTGAAAAGGACTAAAAATTGGGGATTATCGATCGGCATTGATCGGTATCGGACAATCTGATTCAGACAGATTTTAAAAACTGTCCGATATTGAACACTTCACGGATACTTCCTATTTTTACGCTTGTTAGCATTGGCGAATCATTGCTAGTGTCCTTTATCAAAGCTAGACTGTGCATTGACCCGTGTAAATTAAAATCCTACCAGTACCTACAGAAATCCCAGCCAGCTTTATTTTCAACTATGCACAATCATGTCTAATAGCGCACCTCATCTGCTGATCATTGATGACGACCCAGATGTAGCTTGTGCAGCGCAACTTTTACTGCGTCGTAAATATGCGCAAGTCAAGGTTGTGACCGAACCGGCACAAGTCAAAACTTTGTTAGCACGTGAACACCCGGATGTCGTCTTGCTGGATTTCAATTTTACCGCTGGCCGCACTGATGGAGGCGAGGGTTTGGCGATGCTAGATTTGTTGCGGGCACAACATCCCGCTCCTGCGGTCATCGCCATAACGGCGTATGCCGACGTACCTTTGGCGGTGGAGGCATTAAAACGCGGTGCTTGCGATTTCATCACCAAGCCTTGGGACAATGCCAGACTACTGGCAGCGGTAGAAACGGCTCTCGCCAGAAAATCTACTACTCACGTATCTAACAAATCAGGTACATCTGATGCGGTCAGTAATAATGATACGTCCATCGCATTTGCAAACCTGATGGGTAATTCTGCCAGCATGCGTGAACTCAAATCCATGATCGCCAACGTCGCTCCGACCGAGGCCAATGTCATGGTATTGGGAGAGAACGGCGTGGGTAAAGAACTGGTCGCACGCGCCATCCATTTAGCGTCACCACGTAAAGCAGCTCATTTTTTAGCGGTCGATATGGGAGCGATACCCGAGACCACATTTGAGAGCGATATGTTTGGTCATCGCAAAGGCGCTTTTACCGATGCGCGTAGCGACCGTGCAGGACGCTTTCAGACGGCGCGCGGTGGCGTCTTATTTTTAGATGAAATTGGCAATCTACCTTTGGGTGCACAAGCGAAATTACTGACCGCGCTAGAACGGCGTGAAGTCACACCGGTCGGTATGGACAAGGCAGAAAAAATTGATGTGCGTATCGTCAGCGCGACTAATTTAAGCGAGGTCAAGTTATTTGATCCCTCTATTTTTCGCTCGGACCTTTTATTCCGCTTAAATACCATCGTCCTGCGCGTAGCACCTTTACGCGAGCGGCGGGAAGATATCCCTGATTTGCTCAGCCATTATCTGGCGCTATATCAAAATCTATATCAGCGCCCTGTACGCCAGCTCAGCGATACCGCTTTGAACGCGCTGTGCGAGTACGATTGGCCGGGCAATGTTCGCTCTTTAAGGCACTCATGCGAGAGAGCCGTGATCTTAGGAACGCAGGCAGATTATCAGCTTCAGGATTTTGGCTTACGCTTTGCAAACACGACTTTGGTAGCGATGGCGGAAGTAGCGGGGATTGCGCCAGATAACAATACTCAGAATACCGTTCATACATTTAAGCTGACCAAACTGGAACGCGACACAATTGCCAGCGCCATGACGCAAGCTAGTGGCAATATTAGTCAGGCGGCTAAATTGCTGGGCTTAAGTCGTGCGGCTTTGTACCGGAAATTAGAAAAGCATGACATCTGAAATGCCCACTGAAACATTGCAAACATCGCCAACGTCACCAGTGTCACCGGCATCACCAACGCCGGACCCGCGCTATCGATATCGCAAACTGTTCTGTATTTCTGGCGTATTGATTTTGATGCTTGCCGCGGGCGCTACGGCCTATATTTTGACTGCAACACAGCTTACACAGACAGCACGATTATTGGCATTGTCTGGATTACTAGCGCTGATCGGTAGTTGGCTATTTGGTTTTGGTCTGACAGGTTTATTACCGCGCCAAATCTATGTCCTAGCCGATGTGGCACCCGCATTACCGCATACCTCATCAACGCTGCAAGAAAATCTAAGCACACTAGAAAATAGTCTGGAACACGCACCGATTGCCCTGTTTTCGATTGACACCACATCCACGCCTTATCCCGTGCAAGCAATGAATGGCAACGCACGTCGGCTGATCGCCCCAGGTCGTGCGGTCCAGCCTGAGCAATTATTTGATCTGCTGAGAACGCAAGTAGTGGGCAAGCGCAGCATGATTTTGTTTGAAACAGAGCAAGGACTAGAGCGCGCATTACTTGCAACCAGCAGTTTGACCACGCATGGCAACACGCGATTGATGATTGCCTTAATGCCGGTAGAAAGCGAACTGCAATCCGAGGCGCAACAGGCATGGCAAAAATTAGTGCATGTGCTGACCCATGAAATTATGAATTCTTTGACGCCAGTGGCATCTTTATCCCGCACCGCGCATGATTTGTTAGAGGACCTAAAACCAAGCTTACCTACCGACAGCATCAAGGACTTGACCATGGCTTTAGACGCTATCAGTCGCCGCGCGCATGGTTTAGCGGAGTTTGTCGGTAGCTACCGGAGCTTGTCGAATGTCCCGGCTGCACATCCAGAACGTATCCATCTGGCGACACTTTTTACGCGCTTATCCACCTTAATCTCTCCAGCGTGGGCACAACGTGGCGGACGTGCCGAATTTATAACAGAACCGGCATCGCTAGAATTGATGATAGACCCTGCCCAATTTGAACAAGCCTTGATTAACCTCATCAAAAATGCGGAAGAAGCGACATCCAAAAAAGCCTCGCCCGAAGTGGTCATACGCGCCAAACTGAGTCGTGGCGGGCGTTTGCGGGTAGAAGTCACCGACAACGGGCCTGGTGTACCGGAAGAATTTGTTCCTCATATTTTTACGCCTTTTTTCTCGACCAAAGAAAAAGGCAGCGGAATCGGCCTGGCAATGGTGCAGCAACTGATCCAGGGTAACGGCGGCACTATCCGCTATGCCCACGTGGTACAAGGCGGTGCGCGCTTCATTTTGACTGTTTAATAATCGACCTCATAGTACCTAATCGACATAGCTGCATCCAACATCTGGATTGAAGAGTATTGACCTCCCTAACAGCAAAGGGTATGGTCATACTCACCAACGTTTGATGGAGACAAACCCATGTCAGCGTCCTTAAGTAATGACGAAATTGAGGATCGCTTTTTTTTGCTTGGGCGAATGGAGATCCTGAACATACTGAATGATCTGATCCATCGCCGGGAACCTGTGACCGTTTATTTTAATGGCGGTAATGAATTTATATTGAGCTTGCTGTTAGAGGCCAGAGCAGAGGCATTGATTTTTGATCTGGGTGGCGATGAAAGAGCGAACAAACTGTTAGAAAAAGCAGCTAGTTGCACGTTTTTAGCACTGCCGGATGGGATACGCGTGCAATTTTCCGGGATAGAACCGAATCGGTTTTTATGGGGTGATAAAGATGCGTTTTGGGTCCCTTTACCAGAACGGATTGTCCGCCTGCAAAGGCGCGAGAGTTATCGCAATGCTCTGCCGGTGGTCAATCCTCTAAGAGTGAAATTACTCATGGAAGAAGATAGCCAACTATATGATCTGGCATTACATGATTTGAGCGTAGGTGGTTTTGCCGCCACCGTGTATGGCGAAACGCCGTTGCGACCAGACGATAAAATCGCGCAGTTAGAAATCCAGTTATCCGATAAAAATGTCCTGATCTGTCCCGGACAAATTCGGCATGTCACCTTGATTAGTCGTGATGGTAATGGCCGTTATCGCATAGGCGTCAAATTTTTAAAATTACCGCATGTGATGGAAGTTGCGATTCAACGCTTTATCATCAAGACCGAATATGAAAGACGTAAGCTACTGATGCTTTGATCGCTGGTCTTTTTCATGTTTAGTTTGCAGATTGATCAATTACAAGTCAGCCTATATTGGCAGGCAGTATAAAAACAGAAAACACCCGGAGAACCTATGTACGACGATAATGATTTTTTTGCGATAGCGAAGTTTTTGCGACTAGGCATCAAAATTACCCTGAAAAACCCGATGGGACAAAACTCTTCATTCTCAACCAGCTTCCCCACTCCCAAGGGATCGATTGTCAGTTTTGATGAGAAAAGTTTATATGATCTGGAACGTAAGCTGCGTACTTTACTGGCAACCGATGTGCCGGTAAAAACCAAATTGGCACCGTTTGATTATTTGGGAACCAACTTCCGTGGTCTGATTTTCCACCTCAAAGAAGTCAATGAATTCGTGCTGCAAGAAACGCATGACTTATTCGGTATGGAATCAAAAAAAATAGTCCGTAAATCGGAACATTTTTTTCAACTACTGAAATAAAAATTCACCTCTGGATTTCAGTATTTGTTTCTTCAGTATTTTTTTCAATACTTAGTTTCAATACTTAGTTTCAACCTTCACATAATAGGGCTCAAGTGATAGATGCATTAATTTCCGGCAGATTGTATGGCCAAGCACAAGAAGGTAAAGGACAAGGCGGCAGTAGTTATGTCACTTGCAAACTACGACTCCCGACACCGGATGGTGACTTTATTTTCTGTAACGTCATCGCTTTTAACGACGATCTGCAAGATCAGTTATTAGCGCTGGGTGATGGCGATGCTGTCGCGTTATCGGGCGCCTTAACACCTAAAGTCTGGGAAGATAAACAAGGCAACACCAGACCAGCCGTAGATTTGGTAGCGCATGCTGTATTGACGGCATATCACGTTAGACAAAAGCGGGATGCGATGCTGATGGATGATGAAGACCGCAATAACAACGACTGAGCTGAAAACGAACAACGCAAAAAACAGCGTGATGAAATCTATCCGTAACGATCAAGCTAGAGGAATAATATGAAATGGGAAGGCAATCGCGAGAGCGATAACGTAGAAGATCGTCGTGGTGATAGTGATGATGGCGGCAATACTGGCGGTGGCGGCGGAGGTGGTTTCGGCGGGCGTCATATTGGTATCGGTTCGGTAGTGATCGCTTTGGTGGCCTCGTATTTTTTTGGTATTAATCCAATGACGGTGTTAAGCCTGTTAAGCGGCGGATCAGCACCGGTCACATCGTCACAGCAAAGCCAGCAGCCGCAAGCACATCGCCCACCTGCTAATGACAGAGAAACTAAATTTGTAAAAACCGTACTGGGTGATACGGAAGACGTGTGGACTGAAATGTTCCGCGCCAGCGGTAAGCAATATGTCAAACCTGTTTTAGTCATTTTTAATAACAGTACCTCTACTGCTTGCGGTAAAGGCGAGACCGCGACCGGGCCTTTTTATTGTCCGGTGGATCAAAAAGTCTATATCGATCTGAGCTTTTATCGTCTAATGCGTGATCGTTTTCATGTCAGCGGTGAGTTTGCGCAAGCCTATGTGATCGCGCATGAGGTCGGACATCATGTACAGAATCTGATGGGCATTTCCGACAAAGTACATGAGGCGAGATCACGCGCATCACAAGTGATGGGCAATGCTTTGTCGGTCAGGATGGAATTGCAGGCGGACTGTTTTGCGGGCGTTTGGGCGTTCCACGCCAACCAGTCACGCAGCATATTAGAAAGCGGCGATGTACAAACCGCCTTGAGTGCAGCAACCGCGATTGGTGACGATGCATTACAACGTCAGGCACAAGGTCAGGTCGTGCCAGACTCGTTCACGCATGGCACATCAGAACAACGGGTACGCTGGTTTAGCCGCGGATTGGAGAGTGGTAAAGTCGATCAGTGCAATACTTTCCAGGCGAAGCAGCTTTGATGTGATCGAGTAGCTTTGATCCCATCAGAGTATTTTTTTCGGGATTAGGAGGCGTGGTGGAGATACGATGAGGTTTTCAAGCATCCAGAGTATGTATCGCCTGCCCCGCTTTTTCCCACGCGTCTAATCCACCTAGCAACGGCCTTGCTCTAGTGTAGCCACGTCCCATCAGCAATTTCACCATTTGAGCAGCGGAGGCTTCGTTAGGGCAATTGCAGTAGACGACGATATCGCTGTCTTGCTGCACATGCGGTATTAAGGTTTGCCATTCGTTTAAGGCGATCATTCTGGCACCAGGGATGTGACGGGTATCCAGATTGCGTACGGATGAAGAGCGGATATCGACGATCACAGGTGTTTTCCCTGCTGCCATCAGATCGACTAACTCATTGACGCTGATCCTGGTAATGTTGAGGATTTTTTGAAAACGCCAGCGTTGCCACCATTTGTAACTGACGTACAAAATGAGCGCAATGCCCACTAGCGCCAAAGCGCCATTGCCCATCTCCAGCAGATGCCGGCTGATCATCTCAATATCGGGGTGAAACAACCAGCCAGCACCGATGGCAATCCCGCCCCACAATAAAATACCGACTGCATCAAAACATAAAAAAGCTAGCAATGGCAAACGCAAAGCTCCTGCCATTGGCGCGACGATCAGCGATAAACCCGGCACAAATTTGGCGATCAGCAACGTACTCAAACCCCAGCGCTCAAACCGGGTTTCGGTTTGTCTGACGCAGGAGTCTGGGGATAAAGATAAGCGACATAACAGGCGCATCACCCGCACACCATGGCGCTGACCGATCAGATACCAGACGGTATCGCCAATCAAACTGGCCAGCAGCGTGACCGCAAGTAAGGCTGCCAGCGATACCTGACCATCGGCAGCCAATGTGCCAGAAATAATTAAGGTAGGAACTGTCGGCAAAGGCAGGCCTAATTGCATCAGCAAGACATTGCCGAAGACAATAATCAAGCCGTATTGTTGTGCAAGGTGGATCAGGGATTGCATCATGATGTGGGGAACCCAGTTGCAGAATTAAATCAAAATGAAGCTAAATAGTGGAGAACAAATTGCAGGATGGACGCAAAGACGTATTGTATGCCGGGCTAGCTTTTAAGATATTGCGGTGACTAAGTAGAGAGAGTTGGCGAAGACTAAAAATCTCTTTTCAGTGAGGAGCAACCAATATACTCCCCCTTTATTTTACTAAAATCAGCTTATAGACCAATGATTATATGGACGATTAAATATACTTACTACCAGTATCAAATTCACCCTAAACAATCAAACATCCATTTCAGCATTCAGTTTATCGAACTGGAGTTGCGCCTCGGCCAGGACTTCTTCTAGCGATGCTTGATCTAGTCCCAGACTCTCCCATGCCTGGCCGCTAATCTCTGGTGGCGTGTGATCGGGTGTTGTGCTGATGTTGAGTGCATGCGCAATACCATCAGCGACATGCACGATGGTTGCCAAAAAGCCGAGGCCTGGTTTGTCGGGCTGGTGATGACCGCCAATGGCCTTGGCCATCAGTTCAGAAAACTGCCACTGGTTTGCCAGCGCCTCGCCCACTACCGCATGATCAATGCCCAAGACCTGGCGCTCTGCCTCAAATTGCGTGACTTGATGTTCTAAACGGAATGCGATCGTTGCCTCGTATTCAGACAAATAATGTGTCACTAAGACTAGCGAACCGATGTCGTGCAACAAACCCGCGGTGAAGGCAAGGTCGAGATTAAAGTTGAGTCGCCGGGCTAAAATCTTTGCCGCGATAGCGACCGCGTTGGAGTGGTACCAAAATCGTTTGTGACTAAATCCCTTGCACTTGTTTTCTGGAAAGCAGCCAGATAAGGCAGCGATCATCACCATTTGCTTGAAGGTGTCTAATCCCAGCAGTGTGATCGCCTGTGGAATTGTCGCGACCTTCACCATGGTGGCGTAATACACCGAATTAGCGTAACGCAAGGTCTTGGCAGTGAGCGCGATATCACGGCTGACTTTTTGTGCCAGCTCATTGATATTCACGTCGTCCTGATCAATGGTATTGAGAAGTTCCATCACCACGCCGGGCAAGGTGGGTAAGTCTTTGACTTCTTGAATAATCTGCTCAATCGCAATGGCTGACATAGACAATTCCTAGACTGGTTTTTTCCCAGTATTACCCAAAACAGGGGAATCGCCAAAGGATAGCGAATAG
The DNA here is from genome assembly GCF_035018705.1 of Undibacterium sp. RTI2.2. NCBI lineage: Bacteria > Pseudomonadati > Pseudomonadota > Betaproteobacteria > Burkholderiales > Oxalobacteraceae > Undibacterium > Undibacterium sp. RTI2.2. The sequence continues at coordinate 99,100 of NZ_JASJXN010000005.1, forward strand.
CATTACAGATTTAAATTAACTTGTTGTAGATTTTATACGGTGGATTGACGCAAAAACCCAAACCCTTCACCACAGAAAAAATCGGCCTTAAATTTTACTGTCCAGCCGTTTTTCACTAATGCTAGCTTTGGCTCTTTCTAACATATCAATCGCAGCAGGACCGCGCTGTAAAGTGACGGCGACTGCCAATGCATCGATATACGTCAGATGTGCCAGACGCGAGGTCATGGGCGTGTAGATATCCGGATCTTCCTCTACATCCACACTCAAGTGGACATCCGCCAATTCTGCCAATGGACCACCACTAGCGCATAGCACCAGCACCTTGGCGCCAGCACCTTTTGCCAGTTCTACACTACGTATCATGTCACGGGTACGGCCTGTGCGAGAGAAGGCGACAACCACGCAATCGCTATTTAATAAAGATGCCGATTGTGCCTGCAAATGCGCATCACAAAATACCGTCGTCGGAATCCCGAAACGGAAAAACTTGAGTTGCGCATCAATCGCCAAGGCACCGGAATATCCCAATCCATAGCACTCAATACGGCGCGCGCGCGACAGCAGATTGACTGCCGCCTCAAAGGTCGCCGTATTGGCAGAATTACGCGCCTCCATCAAGGCGGCGATGGTGCGATCAAATACCTTGGGCAACACATCACGCACATGATCTGCCTGGTTCACATCCAGATGCAAATAGGGAATGCCAGTTGCCAGACTTTTTGCAAATGCCAGCTTAAAACTTTTAAATCCGTCAAAGCCCAAGGATTGCGAAAAACGTGCGACCGTAGGCTCACTGACATCACAAGCCTGGGCTAAAACTCGTATCGACATTTCTAATGCATCGTGCGGTTTGAGCAGTAAAAATTCTGCTACTTGCCGCTCAGCACGACTCAGCGCCGTGCTGGCCGTGCGGATGCGTGCCAATAAACCTTTTTCAGAAGGAATTGGTTTTGGGTCTTGTAGTACGGTGGCAGAATTAGGCATGTTGCTCTTTAATTAGAGAACTATTAGTGGTAATCAAGGACACCAAAATACATCGACATCACAGCTAGCTTCTTGCAGTAATACAGAAATCGGTAAAGCGCTACCCGCAGCAGTGTCTAATGCGCCCTCTAAAACCTGACGTTTTTCTGCGCCGGTAATGACTAACCAAATTCTGTCGGTATCAAGTAAACGTGGCAGCGATAAAGACATGCGGCTTTGATGCGTCTGCGGATGTAACGCGGCCAGACAAGCCAGATCATCATGCTGGGTAGGCGCTTGCGGAAATAATGAAGCAACATGACCATCCGCGCCCATCCCTAATAACACGGCATTAAATGGCTGTGGGATTTGTTGCGCTAACCGGTGACTAATGGCCTCGGTCGCTACTTCCGGCGTACTTGCATCGTTTTTTAATGAAATTAAATTCCACTGACGACGATACGATGAGGCCATACTTTTTTTGAAAAGACCTTCATTACTTTGTACATCGGCGTCCTCAACCCAGCGCTCATCAGTCGCAACGAGGTTCACATTATTCACATCGCGCTGCGACAATAGCTGATCAAGCTGGCGATAGATCGGTGCAGGTGTTGAGCCACCAGCAAGAGCAAAATAAGCCGGGAGTCGCTCAGCTGCTGCACTATCGATAATATCTATCCATTGTGCGACTAAAGCGTCAGTGAGTTCGGCAAAATTATTAAAACTATGCAGCACCATACTATTAGTTTTCAACATATTCTTCGCCCCATGCCGCACCGTTTTGCGCCAGCAAATAGCTAGAAGCAGATGGCCCCCAACTACCGGCAATGTATGACTTCAAACCCTCGCTGTCGTTCTGCCAAGCGGTCATGATAGGATCAATCCATGCCCATGCGGCACCCAGTTCATCATCACGCACAAACAAAGTCAGGTCGCCATGCATCGCATCGAGCAACAGACGTTCATAGGATTCCACTCGACGCAAACTAGAGGCTTCAGCAAAGTCCAGATTTAAAGCGACGTCAGATAAACGAATACCCTCGCCCGGCTCTTTGGCTTTTAAAAACAGTTGTACGCTTTCTTCCGGCTGCAAAGAAATGACCAGGCGATTAGAGCGCAAATTACTTTGCGAACTACCAAAAATAGAATACGGAATCGGTTTGAAATTAATCGTAATCTCAGCACTGCGACTCGCCATACGTTTGCCTGTGCGCAGATAAAACGGTACGCCAGCCCAACGCCAGTTATCAATTTCTGCTTTAATCGCCACAAAGGTTTCGGTACGCGATGCAGGCGGCACGCCGGGTTCCGACTGATACGAAATCACAGGCTTGCCGTCTACCGCACCAGCACGATATTGGCCGCGCACGGTTTTCTTCGCAATATCGTCTGGCGTGAACTTGCGCAATGCGCGCAGGACTTTGACTTTTTCATCGCGAATCGCATCGGGATTGGCGTTTACTGGTGGCTCCATCGCGACGATCGATACCAGCTGCAATAAATGGTTTTGCACCATGTCACGCAAAGCGCCGGTGTGATCATAAAAATCTCCACGGGACTCGACGCCGACCTGTTCAGAAATAGAGATCTGCACATCTTGAATCGACTTACGGTTCCAGAGCGGCTCTAAAAATGCATTAGCAAAACGTAGCGCCAACAAGTTTTGCACCATCTCTTTGCCAAGATAGTGATCGATACGATAAATCTGATTTTCGCGCAGATGCGTACGCAACGATGCATTGATTTCTTTTGCCGATTGCGCATCACGTCCCAGAGGTTTTTCTAATACAACCCGGGCATTGCCTTCCACCAGACCATGCTTGGACAATTGCTCTACTACTGGTACAAAAATATCGGGGGCAGTCGCCAGATAAAACAAAGTCGGATTAGTGTCGCTGGTATTGAGCTGACTTTTTAAGGCGTCAAAATCGCCAGCTTCGCGGGCATCAATTTTGGAGTAATGCGTCAGCGCCAAAAAGGCGGCCGTCTTCTCGCTATGACCTGCGTCTTTATCAATCGCTTTGGTACCGTGCGACTCGATACTTGCCGCAACGCGGGCGCGAAACTCTTCGTCCGTCAGCACCTCGCGTGCGGCACCGATAAATTTAAAGTCAGCATCTAAACGACCGTTCACAAATGCGCTATACAGCGCGGGAATGATCTTGCGTTTGGCGAGATCGCCAGTGCCGCCAAATAATACGAATGTGGTCATGCTGACTCCAGAGTTATTCTAAATTTGAGATGAATGGACTTACGCAAAACCGCCCCAGCTGCGTTGCAGCTCCTAGCCGTAATAAAGTACTGTCGTCGTCGCTACGCCTTGCTGGGACAATTTTGCGTAAGTCCTGATGAAACGAAAATAAACTAGGTTATACCGATATTTTTACTACACTGATTTCATGTTTGATTATGTGATTTTATTTTCTTGATTATGCCTGATTTCAATCAAAAATGTAGTTTCATTACGATAAATTTGTCATTTTTACTGTTTTAATCGAGTTAAATACTCGTAAATGAAAGTTTGTTACAGTTTTGCTGGATTTATGCTATCTTCATTCCATCCAAAAAATTATCCAAAAAAGTCTGAAGCGAGCCTCCTCATGAGTACATCTGCATCAAATACACCCGCCAACATCAACCCAATCAACCCAACTGTTGCCCGCGTGACAGAACGCATTATTGAACGTAGCAAAACCTTGCGCACTGCCTATCTAGCACGCTTGGAAAAAATGCGGGGACGCGGTCCACGTCGTGCCAGCTTGTCTTGCGCCAATCAGGCACATGCCAACGCAGCGATGGATAGCGGCACCAAAATCTGGTTGAATCAGGCACAAAAACCGAATATCGGCATCATCACCGCCTACAACGACATGCTGTCGGCGCATCAGCCCTATGAATCTTATCCGCAACAAATCCGTCAGGCAGCATTACGTTTTGGTGGCACTGCACAAGTCGCAGGCGCCGTGCCAGCCATGTGCGATGGCGTCACGCAAGGTCGCCCAGGTATGGAGCTATCGTTGTTCTCACGTGATGTGATTGCGCAGGCGACTGCAGTGGCTTTATCGCATGATGCCTTTGATGCGACCTTGTGTCTGGGTATTTGCGACAAAATTGTGCCGGGCCTATTGATCGGCGCTTTGGCGTTTGGTCATTTGCCGACGATTTTTATTCCCGCCGGCCCTATGGGCTCGGGATTATCGAATAAAGAAAAAGCCGCAGTACGTGAGCGCTATGCCCAAGGCAAGGCGACCAAGGAAGAATTGCTAGCAGCGGAGAGCGCCGCATATCACAGCGCTGGCACATGCACTTTTTACGGCACGGCCAACAGCAATCAGATGTTGCTGGAAGCCATGGGCTTGCATTTGCCCGGCGCGGCTTTTATTCATCCAGGCGATCCTTTGCGCCATGTGCTGACAGATGCTGCGGTTGAGCGCGTTTTGCAGCTGACTGAACATGGCGATCAGTTCACGCCGATTGGTCAACTGGTCGATGAAAAAGTCATCGTCAATGCAGTCATCGCCTTGCTGGCCACTGGCGGCTCGACCAATCATACGATTCACTGGATTGCGGTAGCGCGTGCGGCGGGCATCCTGATCGACTGGCAAGATTTTGATGAATTGTCCTCGGTTATCCCCTTGCTGACACGCGTCTATCCCAACGGCACAGCCGACGTAAATGCCTTTGAAGATGCGGGCGGTCCAACGTTTGTGATCCGTGAATTATTGTCGGCAGGTTTGATGCATGCCGATGTCAAAACTGTCTACGGTAATCAAGGTTTGTTAGGACACACCAGCCGCCCGGTACTGGTAGAGCATCCAGAGGGCAATAAAGTCCAATGGCAAGCGCTACCCGCTATCTCGACCAACCACGATGTCGTGCGCAATGTGAATGATCCGTTCGCACCGACTGGCGGTTTGCGCTTGTTACAGGGCAATGTCGGTCGGGCGATTGTGAAAGCCTCTGCGGTACCAGAAGACGCCTGGATCGTACGTGCGCCAGCGATTGTATTTGAGTCGCAAGACGCACTAGTCGGCGCTTACAAAGCAGGCGAACTGAATAAAGATTTTGTCGCAGTCGTGATATTTCAGGGCCCACAAGCCAACGGTATGCCAGAGCTGCATCACTTCACACCAGTGTTAGGTAGTCTGATGTCGGCTGGCTATAAAGTCGCCCTGGTCACCGATGGCCGCATGTCCGGTGCCAGCGGCAAAGTGCCTGCTGCATTGCATGTTAGCCCAGAAGTGGCACAAGGCGGACCGCTAGGTAAAGTACGTGATGGCGACCTCATTGAATTAAACGTCCATACCGGTGAACTGCTTGCCTTAGTCGATGCGGAAGAGTGGGAACAACGCGCGGTTCGCGTGCCATCGACCGAAGCAACATTTGATTACGGTCGCGAATTATTTGCAGCACAGCGACGCGTGGTCACTGCGCCAGAACACGGTGCATCGACCTTGTTTATTGATTGAGGCCGCCAAGCAAATAGGATGTGCCGCTATTTATCTGTTAAAAAAGAACCATCACTAAAGAATTGAGACCATCATGATCCACACAAAACAAAGCATCATTGCGCAATTAGAACAACTCCGTGTTTTGCCGATTCTGGTGACGGACGATGTGGATCAGGCGATTCGTTGCGTGACGACGCTCGCAGAAAACGGCTTGCCTGCGGTTGAGATTACCTTGCGTACACCAAACGCGATGACTGTCTTGCGCGAAGTGATCAAAGCTTGCCCGAATGTCGTTGTTGGCGCAGGCACGGTGCTGACGTCAGCGCAGCTAGATGCAGTGAAATATGCTGGTGCCGCATTCGGCATCAGCCCAGGTATCACACCGAGCCTGGCCAGAGCAGCGGCAGAATCTGGCTTGCCTTACTTCCCAGGCGTTGGCGGTGCGAGTGATTTGATGTTGGCGCTGGAACATGGCTTTGATGTCGTCAAACTCTTCCCGTCTGACATCGTCGGTGGCATCAAGATGGCAAAAGCCTTGGGTGGTCCTTTCCCCGACGTACGTTTTTGCCTGACGGGCGGCGTAACGGTGGAAGCAACGCCGGGCTTATTACGTCAAAACAATATCTTGTGCGTCGGCGGCTCCTGGATGTGCCCTGCCTCCCTGATCAATGCTGGCGATTGGGAAGCAATCGGCACACTGGCGACGCAAGCGATGATTGCGGGACGCCCTCAGTTGGCTTGATTTTCCACATAATTTCCATGTGGAAAACGCATCAAGCGGGTAAGAAGCAATCCATAAAACTCCCTCTAAAAAAACATATACTCATATATGTATTGTGCTTTTTACCCTAATTGTCCAATGATTTATTGGACAATTAGAGTTTTAATCAAGATACTCCCCCTTAAATCGACTTTTTGTTCATAGAATCAATCCTGATCATGACGACCTCTGTTTCTCGTACTTCCCTTTGGTGTTTGCTGCAGCAGCGGGCGACTAATCTGCCCAGCCTGAAAGAACTATTCCGCGCCGATCCGCAGCGATTTACGCATTTTTCTGCATCGGCTTGCGGTATCTTGCTGGACTACTCCAAACAGAGAATCGACACGACCGCCAAGCTCAATTTGCTGGCGCTGGCGCGACAACAAGAGGTCGAGTCTCATCGTGATGCCATGTTACGCGGCGAAGCGATTAACAATACCGAAAACCGTGCCGTACTGCATACCGTGTTGCGGCTACCCAAAGGCGAATCGTTTTATCTGAATGGCGAGAATATCGCTGCCGACGTGCATCAGGTGTTGGCACAAATGCGTAGCTTCAGCGATGCCGTACGCGAAGGTCGCTGGCTAGGCTATACCGGCAAACCGATTAGTACCGTCATCAATATTGGCATCGGTGGATCGGATCTGGGACCGCAGATGGCGTGCATCGCCCTAGCACCGTGGTCGAAGAATAATTTATCCCTGCACTTTGTCTCCAATGTGGACGGTCGCCACGTCGCCGATGCGTTGAAAAATGCGAATCCTGAAACGACCTTGTTCGTTGTCGCATCCAAAACCTTTACCACAATGGAAACTTTAACCAATGCCCGCACTGCACGCGAGTGGATGCTGGCGCACGGATGTCCGGCAGAACAAATCCGTCAGCATTTTGTGGCACTCAGTACGAATGTAAAAGCGGCGGCAGATTTTGGGATTGCGCCAGAAAATGTGTTCCCGTTCTGGAACTGGGCTGGTGGTCGTTATTCGATGTGGAGTGCGATTGGTTTGTCGATTGCGTTGTATGTCGGCGCAGACCGCTTTGAAGAAATGCTGGCGGGTGCGCACGAGATGGATTTACATTTCGCGCAAGCACCGCTTGAGCAAAACTTGCCGGTATTAATGGCCTTGATCGGTGTCTGGAATATCAACTTCCTTGGATTACAGGCGCTATCGATTGCACCTTACCATCAGCGCATGACACGCCTGCCTGCTTATCTGCAACAGTTAGAAATGGAGAGCAACGGCAAGTCTGTCACGCGAGAAGGTCAGCGGGTAGATTACGCCACCTCACCAATTTTATTTGGTGAGGCGGGTACCAATGGTCAGCATGCCTACTTTCAGTTATTGCATCAAGGCGCGACGATTATCCCGACTGATTTTATTGTGGTGGCAGAAGATGATGCTGGCATGCCAGGACACAATAAAGCACTACTGGCCAACTGCTTTGCACAATCAAAAGCTATGGCATGGGGTAAAGATATTAACGAGGTTCGCGCTGAACTTGGAGATTTGTCAGACCAGATATTAGCGCCTAGGGTTTTTGAAGGAAATCGTCCGACATCAACATTGTTGCTAGATTCCCTCACACCGCGCTCATTAGGTGCATTGATTGCACTGTACGAGCACAAAGTATTTGTACAATCAGTGATCTGGGATATTAATGCGTTTGATCAATGGGGTGTAGAGCTCGGTAAATCGCTGGCACAGCAATTGATTAGCTTGGACCCATCTGCGGTAAAAGAAGACTACGACAGTTCTACCCGCGGATTGCTGAAGGCGATTAGTAAACGATATCAATAAAGCGAACTGAGGCGTCCAGAAATGCGGGGGCATCGCTGAATTTGATGCCTGCTTGGTGCTTCTTTGTGCCGAGTTTGACGCGAATTGACCGTTTTTATGGGGTATTGAGAAAGACAGTAGGTCGCTGGAAAATCCTGCCCAAAAGATCGTTACAACAGCCTCATTTTATATACTCCCAATTTTTTTATAAAAATATGCCTTATTGTCCAATGATTATATGGACACTTTAAATATACTTAACCAGAGTATATTTATTTAAGTAATTCCGATTAACGATAAGTTTGCCCGATGAATGCTCACCTGATGAATACTCACTCTTCTCAAATAATCGACATGACTGAAGACGACAAAGACCAAAGCCTGCGCGAAGACATTCGTCGTCTCGGACGGATACTCGGCGACACCGTACGCAATCAGCATGGCGACATTGTGTTTGATTTGATTGAGACGGTAAGGCAAAACTCGATCCGCTTCCGGCGCGATGCCGATGAGGCTGCGCGGGAAGAACTGGAATCGACGCTGGATACGCTCACCAACGATCAGACGACGCAAGTCATCCGCGCTTTTAGTTATTTTTCTCATCTGGTAAATTTGGCAGAAGATCAGCATCATATTCGCCGCACCCGTAAGCATTTGATCGCTGGGTCAACACCACGCGCAGGCAGTCTGGCGCACACAATAGAGTCCTTGTACAGCAGCGGTCACAGTACCCAACAGTTACTGGATTTTTTTCAGACCGCAGAAGTCAGTCCTGTGCTGACAGCGCATCCGACCGAGGTGCAGCGCAAAAGTATTTTGAATTGCCAGACCGTGATCACTCGCCTCTTGGATGAGCGTGATCGTATGCAATTGACGCCGGAAGAATCGGACGCCAATGATGAGGCGCTCAATCGTGCCGTGCTGACTTTATGGCAAACCCGCATGCTGCGCACCTCTAAATTATCGGTGCTGGATGAAGTGGAAAACGGTCTGAGTTTTTACGATGCCACTTTCTTACGCGAGCTACCGAGTTTGTATGCAGGTTTAGAGGATTTGCTGAGCAGCAAAGAGGACAGCCATAAGCCAATTGATTTGCCTAGTTTTATGAAGATGGGAAGCTGGATTGGCGGTGACCGCGACGGTAATCCTTTTGTGACTGCTAGCGTGCTGGAACAGACTCTGGCAATGCAAGCAACCCGCGCACTCAAATTTTATCTGGATGAATTGCATACGCTGGGTTCGCAATTGTCGATGGCCACTTTACTGGTCAATGTGTCGGCAGACTTGCTGGATCTGGCGGAACGTTCGCCCGATCACTCACCGCATCGAGCAGATGAACCCTATCGCCTTGCCGTCAGCGGCATTTATGCGCGGCTGGCTGGCACCTACAAACAATTGCTGGGCGCAGACCCGGTCATTCATGCATCCGGCGATGCGACGCCCTATGCCACGGCGGAAGAATTATCAGCCGACCTCGATATCGTCCATCAATCCCTACTGGACAACGGCTCGGCTGCGATTACACGGGGTCGTTTGCGACACCTGCGCCGAGCAGTACGTGTGTTCGGATTCTATTTAGCGCCGGTCGATCTGCGTCAAAACTCCGACGTGCACGAGCGGGTCGTAGCTGAATTATTAGAAGCCGCCAAACCCGGCAGCAACTACCTGCAATTAGACGAAGAGCAACGCATCCATTTGTTGGCGGCTGAAATCGAATCCTCGCGCCCACTTGCCTCGCCTTATATTACTTACTCGGAAGAGACTCAATCTGAGCTGGCGATTTATCGTGGCGCCCGAACGGCGCAATTGCGCTACGGCAAAGGAGCTGTGCCCAACTGTATTATCTCCAAAACCGATGGCGTATCGGACATGCTGGAACTGGCTTTATTGCTAAAAGAAGCAGGCTTACTACATCCGCTAGAAGGCAGTCTGGATGTGAATATTATTCCGCTGTTTGAAACCATTGGTGATTTACAAAACAGCGCACCGTCGATGGATAGATTGCTCGCTTTACCCGCTTACGCACGCTTACTGGCAAGTCGCAATCATGCGCAAGAGGTCATGCTGGGCTACTCCGACAGCAACAAAGACGGCGGCTTCCTGACATCCGGTTGGGAACTGTATAAAGCTGAGTTAGATCTGGTAACAATATTCGCTAAACATCAAGTACGCTTGCGCTTGTTCCATGGCCGTGGCGGCTCGGTCGGCCGTGGTGGTGGCCCAAGTTATCAGGCGATTCTGGCGCAACCAGCTGGCGCAGTGCAGGGGCAAATCCGGTTGACTGAACAAGGCGAAGTGATCACCGCTAAATATGGCAATCCTGAAGTTGGCCGTCGCAATCTGGAAGTGTTGGCAGCAGCGACTCTGGAAGCCAGCCTGCTGTCGGATAAAGAGCCCGCGCCACCACCCGCATTTTTAAAAGTGATGGAAGAGTTATCCGATCACGCTTTCCGCGCTTACCGGAATATGGTCTATGAGACCGAGGGTTTTGAGCAGTATTTTTGGGAATCCACAGTGATCTCAGAAATCGCAGGACTGAATATCGGCAGCCGTCCGGCATCGCGTAAAAAATCTACGGCGATAGAGGATTTACGAGCGATTCCATGGGTATTTAGCTGGTCACAATGTCGCCTGATGTTGCCGGGCTGGTTTGGTTTTGGCTCAGCCGTCACAAGCTACTTGCAAGCACATCCAGACTATGGGTTGCAAACTCTGCAAGCGATGTTTAAAGACTGGTCGTTCTTTTCTACGGTCTTATCGAATATGGAGATGGTGTTATCCAAAAGCGATATCGGTATCGCCAGCCGCTATGCGCAACTGGTCAAGGACGAGGCTTTACGTAATCGTATCTTCCCGCGTTTAAAAGCCGAACATGAAGCGACTATTGCCGCTTTAACGTCGATCTCTGGGCAGTCAGAATTATTGTCTGCGAACCCTTTGCTAAAACGCTCAATCAGCAATCGCTTCCCATATTTATCGCCGCTAAACCATGTGCAGGTTGAGTTACTGGAGCGCTATCGCAATGGCGACCCGGATGAGCGGGTAAGGCGGGGCATACACTTATCGATCAATGGGATTGCTGCTGGTTTGCGGAATAGTGGTTGATTCTGGATCACTAGTCTTGTTCTCTATTGGAGTACCATACGGACAAGGAAATTATTAAGTTACCAAAAAATCAATTATTACATGTCAACTCAATTACTCGGCGTCATCGGCTGGTCTGGTAGTGGAAAAACCACGTTGTTGGAATATCTCATCACACAACTAGTTGCTCAAGGTACAAGTGTGAATGTGATCAAACATAGTCATCATGATATTGTTTTAGAGCCGCCGCACAAAGATAGCGCAAGATTACGTATGGCAGGCGCAAATGAAGTGCTGCTGGCCTCGCCTTATCGTGTTTCATTAATCACAGAGTTACGGCAAAAGCCAGAACCCTCGTTGTCTGACTTGCTCCGCCGTCTGGCAGCCGCCGACCTGACTTTAGTAGAAGGTTATAAGTGGGAGCCCATTCCAAAACTAGAAATCCATCGCCCCGGCCTCGGCAAACCTGATTTGTATTCAAGCGATCTGCGAGTGGTGGCAGTTGCGGCAGATACGCCAGCGCCAGCAGATCTGAGTGCCGGCATAGTCTGGCTCGATCTGAATCAACCGGAGCAGATACTAAAATGGCTACAACTTGCGCTGGCGGAAAAGTTATTTTCGGTCTCGCTATAAAGTCGCACCCAGTTCCAGCCGTTAAGGAAGACACGTATTAATGGGAGAATATAATGGACGTTACAGGTATTGCCAGCGTTGCCACAACTTTGGCCGATGTAGGTACTAGCCAAGCGGTTAGTATTGCTGTGCTTAAAAAAGCGCAAGACATTAGCAAGGACAGCGCAACCGCTTTGATCGAAGCGATTCCAAGCGCTCCAACGGTATCGAATTTACCGCCAAATCTTGGCAGAAATATCAATACCACTGCTTAGTGTTATTTTGTTGCCGACGTACAAGGTTGTGCGTCGGGTGACTTTATTTTTACGGTAATTCATACTCATGAATTACATTTGAACTGTTTCTTAAGTTTTTCTCACGCCTCCTCACTTCACCAACGATTTGTTGTAATTCAAGCGTGTCAGCCAAAAATTAAAGCGCACCTTGATGAACTAACAAATTACGCTCACACCACCAAAAAATCCCGCAGCAAAAAAATCTACAATCAGTGATAATCCTGTCGAGAATATTGAGCAGTATTAATTGGCAATGAAATCGCCAGTGAGCCTGGCGCGACTAGGAAAAATAATGACTGATACACAATGGGGATGGTCGGATCGGCTAAGTTTGAGCTATGCGCCCATGGATGAAACACATCAAGAATTTGTCACGCTCTGCGCTGCGCTGGCAGAAGACAATCCGGCAACCTACATCGAGCGTTTAGATGCCTTGATCGCACATTCAGTCGAACACTTCGATCAAGAAAATCAATGGATGACTGAAACCCAATTTCCACCAGGCGGCTGTCATATCACAGAGCACAACGCCATACTGCAAGTCATGCACGAAGTGCGACGCCGGATAGAATTAGGAGAAACCGATTTAGGCGCACGCCTGGCAGAAGAATTGCCGCACTGGTTTGAACATCATGTTGATACCATGGACAATATGCTGGCGCGCTTTATGAGTAATGAGCAAATGCAGCAAAATCAACTTGCAACATTGTCTGAAGAGCCAGTCAGCGCCGGCACAGCAGCCGTTTGATTATTCAACAAATAAGCAAAACGTATTAGGGTGAATTAAGCCGCAATCACCTTGATGCGAACATCGCCCAAGACTACTTTTTGTCCTTGCCGGATTTTGGCTGTTTTACGCAACTCCTGCTTGCCGTCAACGGCAACGGCACCACTGGCGACAATCACTTTGCCTGCACCACCGCTGTCGCATAGTCCGACCAGTTTTAATAATTGATTCAATTCAACGAATTCGCCATCCAGGCTAAAAGTAAGTTCTTGCATAAAATTCCTGATCAACATTAAGCTTCTTGTTAGCTACAAGGCGAAGAATAACCTATCCGCTGAATAACCCAAACTGCCGCTAAAAATTAGTATCCAATCAAGATTGAACCCAGATTTTCCATTAGACCGCTACCACTTCGCAAAAAACGCAGACGGCGTGCGGTCTTCAGAGGGATAGCACCACCGCGATTCGAGTGGAAACGCTACAGCGACAATTGCACCGTTGGCGAACTGCCTGGCGTTGTTGCTCCTCCTAGCAAGATGCAGCTTGCGTCGTCGTCGCGTCTAGCCAGTCAGTCCGCCAAAGGCACACTTGTCGCTGTTCCAATGGAAAATCTGGGTTGAATCTAATTTGAAATTTGTTTCGTAAAAATTAATAATGAATACAAGATTCACACAAAAGCAGGACATTTTTTAAAAAGATGTGTAAGGTATCTCTGCTTTGATCGACTATTCGTTGTAAGTGATGTGTATTGATTCAATTATCGATTCAACTTAATGTAAGCCCTTTTTAATTTATTGGAGATCAACATGAACAACAAAGCCATGATCGCAGTTGCATTAGCAGGTTTGCTTGGTTCCGCTATGGCAGCCGCCGCTGAACCAGCAAAAACAGAAAAATGTTTTGGCGTCGCCAAAGCAGGTCAAAATGATTGCGCTACTAAAACTGGCTCCCATTCTTGCGCTGGCCAAGGCAAAAAAGATATGGACCCTAGTGAATGGAAAAAAGTCCCGGCAGGCACCTGTGAAAAAATGGGCGGCAAAGTAGACAAAGCAGCCTGATTTTAGCTAAATTTAATACAGCTTGAACTCCGCGTTCGAGACGATGCGCAAACCGACCGTCAACTTAGGGGTTGGCGTTGGTTTGCGCAGTCAGCATTACCGTGATTTTCTGAATGCGCCAGTAGCAATCGACTGGTTAGAGGTGCATTCAGAAAATTATTTTGGCGATGGCGGTTACGATTTGCATGTTTTGCAGCAACTACGTCAAGATTATCCCATCAGCCTGCATGGTGTCGGTTTAGCTCTCGGCTCTGCCGTTGGTTACAACGCCTACAACGACGCCCATCTGCAAAAATTACACCACCTGGTTCAACGCATACAACCTGCTCTGGTATCCGAACATTTGTGTTGGGGTGCTGTGACTGGTCGTCATTTAAACGATTTACTCCCGCTACCATTGCGTCAAGATGCTTTAGAGTTGATATGCGAGCGGGTTGATCAAGTACAAAATCTATTGCAAAGAAGCGTGCTGATCGAAAACGTCTCGACCTATTTACGCTTCGCCCAAGATGACATGTCCGAGGCAGAATTTCTGGTACAACTGGCAAAGCGTACAGGCTGCGGCATTTTATTAGACGTCAATAACCTCTACGTCAATCAGCATAATCACGGCGAAGATGCCTTAGCAGCGCTGCGTCATTTCTCTGATCTGCCACAAGGTGTGATTGGTGAGATTCATCTGGCAGGACATTTGCGTACTGATGACTGCCTGATCGATCACCATGGTTGTGAACTAGCGCCGGAGGTATGGGATTTATACCAAACAACGTGCTCGCTACTGGGCACAGAAATTCCTGTGTTGATTGAATGGGATACCGATATTCCGGCGCTACCGGTTCTGCTGGCCGAAGCGGCTAAGGCGACGTATTACAGGGATGCGTCTCGTGCCAACATCATCAACGCAAGTAGTGTCAGTAACTCAATATCAGCGGCACATCATGGCTGACCCTCGCAGCCTCTCTGCGATACAACAGCAGTTTGCAGATGCTTTATTGTTTCCCGACCAAAGTACCAGTCCATTGTTCAAATCCTCGCCGGAACAAGCACAAGAACGCTTGGGGATTTATAGGGGGAATGTGTCCGCCATCTGGACTCAAGCCTTACAAAATACCTATCCTGTTTTATATCAATTGGTCGGCGCAGAATTTTTTGAGCAAATGGCCAAAGCCTACGGACGCGCCCATCCGTCTACTTCAGGCGATTTAAACGAATTTGGATCGCAGCTATCCATTTTTTTAGCTGATCCAGCAACTGGTATCGGTATCATCAATGACTATCCCTATTTTCCAGATGTCGCCAACTTAGAGTGGCATGTGCATACGGCCTATTACGCAACCAATACAGCGCCGTTGGGCCTGGCCGAAGTGATTGAAAAAACAGGAGAACATTTTGGACAAACCCGTTTGCGCCTACACCCAGCTTGCCGATTAATAACATCGGAGTGGGCTTGTGCAAGCATTTGGCAAGCACACCAACCAAAAATCGATGTCGCTTATCCAGAGCAATTAGAGGTAAAAAACTATTGCTTAGTCAACCGCCAACATTGGTTAGTCGAAGTACATGCATTAGGCATAGCGTCGTATGTTGGATTGCTAGCCTTATCGCAAGGAGAAAGTATCGGATGGGCATTGGAGCAAGCGATGGAACACGATCCCGATTTTCAGATTGCGGATCAACTACAGCAATGGTTTAACTGGGGCATTTTTGTAGAGAGTAAACTGTCTTCCAGCGATGAACGCATGTAAGGAAAACCGCACTCCTCCGACTGACTTGCATAACTAACAGGGAGAATAAAATGAACCAATTTTTGCGGCTGCATCAACTCAGCACCAGCATCGATCAACTAATACAAGAATGGGGCGGCGCATTGCTTAATCTTGGTTTGCGGATTTTTGTAGGCTGGCAATTTCTAAAATCTGGGATGGTAAAGATTCAGGACTGGGAGGCAACTTTATCCCTATTCCGCGAGGAATATCATGTTCCCGTCTTGCCGCCGGAGCTAGCCGCGATTACCGGCGCTGGTGGAGAATTGTTTTTCCCGATTTTGTTAATTACAGGCTTATTCTCCCGCCCTGCCGCTTTAGGATTATTTGCAGTCAATGCAATGGCAGTCGTATCGTATCCGCAGCTTTGGTCATTTGAGTGTCCGGCGGCCATCAATGATCATCTGTATTGGGGTTTGCTGCTGGCTGTATTAGCAGTATTTGGACCTGGAAAAATTGCGATAGATGACTGGATCAAATCTCGATATTAAATTAGAAGCGGATACTTTTCTAAAATAGAGATATTAATAGGACTGATGCAAAAACGTAAAGCTATTTACTACCATTCCCATGGAACTAGATGGCTGTACATAAAAAATTAAGACCTCTCAACATAGAGGCACAGGGCCACAGAGAAAGCCATGAGAACAGCGAAAACCTGTCTTTCTCTTCCTTTGTTGTTCCTCTGTTTCCGCGTGTCTGCATGCCTCTGTGATGAGGGGTTTTGATTTTTGCATAAGTGCTAAGAGAATTTCTAAAAACTATTTTTCTTGTTACTCCTGTGCAGGCGGGAGTCCAGAGACGTGCGTTAATTCAATAACGCCCTTTGGATACCTGCTAAAGCCATGCAGAACTAGAGTCATCAGCTCTGGTCATCATTTGTAATTTTTTGGAAATTCAAAAAGTACAAAGTCCAATGATAATGCGGCTTCTAACATAGAAACATGCCAGAAGCCGCATTATCTTTAGATATCCAAAATCAATAATCTTAAGGAAACATGATATTGGATAGTGGTGTAGACAACATCCAGCATCACTGACGCTTCATTGCCTCCTTCTTCACTTTCTTATCCGCTTTTTTTTCCTTCATGGTTTTTGCTGGTTCTTTTTTGACTGCTTTTTTACTGTCTTGTGCTTTGCTCATGATGTGCTCCTTGGTGAAACAGTACAACAGTACTGCGATAAACTGGATTATAGGTCGAATGGTGCGCAATGGTATGACTGGGACGCACAAATTGGTACTATCCGTTATCTATTCCGTTTTTACATACTGTTTGTCATAGCTAAATTTGGTGCTTATCTGATTTTTTCGCCCGGTTTGGCTACAGTGTCTGGAAATTGGAAGCACTCAGCCGAATTATTTATACTAATTACTTATGAAAATACCAAAAAGAATACAGCCACTTGTTGATGAAGGGTTAATCGATGATGTCTTGCGCCAGCTCATGAGCGGCAAAGAGGCCACGGTGTATGTCGTGCGTTGCGGTGAGGATATCCGTTGCGCCAAAGTATATAAAGAAGCGAATCAGCGTAGTTTTAAAAAAGCCGTCGCCTACCAGGAAGGTCGTACCGTCAAAAATAGCCGCCAGGCGCGGGCGATGGAAAAAGGCACCCGCTACGGCCGTAAGATGCAGGAAGAAGTCTGGCAAAGCGCCGAGGTCGATGCCTTATACCGTCTGGCCGCTGCCGGTGTGCGCGTCCCGACGCCGTATATCTGCTTTGAAGGCGTACTGCTGATGGATCTAGTGACAGATGCCACTGGCAACGCCGCACCGCGTTTAAATGATGTTGAACTGACCGAAGCGCTGGCACTGGACTATCACGCTCAATTGCTGCATCAGGTCGTCCTGATGTTATGTGCCGGCGTCATCCACGGCGATCTGTCTGAATACAATATTCTGGTGGATGACAAGGGTCCTGTCATCATTGACTTGCCGCAAGCGATTGATGCTGCAGGCAATACCAGTGCAGGCGCCATGCTGGAGCGCGATGTCGATAATTTGATGAACTTCTTCAGTCCCTTTGCGCCACAACTGGCAGGAACCAAATACGGCAAAGAAATCTGGCTGCTATATCAGGCAGGTTTGCTCACACCAGAAACCGTCTTGACTGGTCGCGTTGCAGTGGATAAACGTCCGGCCGATGTTGGCGCGGTGATGCGTGAGATTGAAATCGCGCGGATTGAACAAGCGGACGAAGAGCGGCGTTTATCGCAATACGATAATTAGGTCGGTCGAGCGGTAAAAACCTCGGCATCTAAAGCAACACTATTCATTTCTAACTATTTTTAAACAGATTTTAAGTTGACTCATGCTGACACTCACTATTAAACAAGGCAAAGAAAAAAGCCTGCTAGAACGACAGCCTTGGGTTTATCTATCTGCCGTGGCGCGGGTCGATGGCAAACCCGGAGAACGAAATAAATTAGGCGCGACAGTCCTGGTTCAATCGTCTTCCGGTCAATTTCTGGCACGTGCTGCCTACAACGCAAAATCACAAATCAGTGCCCGCGTCTGGACCTTTGACCAAAACGAATCCGTCGATCACGCCATGATTAAACGACGTGTTCAGACGGCTGTTCTCAAGCGTAAAGCGAATGTAAACAGCGCCAGCAAAAACGTAAGTCAGTCTATTTCTCTAGTATCCGGTGAAGAAGATGGTTTATCTGGTCTGGTGGTTGATTGGATTAAAGATGGTAGTACCAATGACGACAGCAAAGCAGTGAACGATTATCTGATCTGCCAATTTAATGCCGCTGGCGTCGATGCCTGGAAAGTCGCCATTGTCCAGGCACTGATGGCAGAAACTGGCTGCCCTAACGTGTACGAACGGGCAGACGAGTTAATGCGCAAAGGGGAAGGTTTGCCCGTCGTATTTGGCGCACTGGCAGGAGACGAACCACCGGATGAAATCTGGCTGATGGAAAAAGGCGTACGTATTTCAGTCGATATCAAAACGGGACAAAGAAATCAAAGTAGTTAAGCGCAGTAGTTAAGCGCAGTAGTTAAGCGCAATAGTTAAGCATTCCTGCAGCAATCGTGCTGATGAAAATTAGCACGACAGTTCTCTCACCCCGTTCCAACGCCTCACGCTGATAAGGCTCCGCCTATCCCATATTCCAGCATAGCCCGGAATCGAATATCAAGTCAGTGCAAACAGGCAAAGCGAGCAAAGCACAATCCTTAGCGCTGCCTGCATGGAAATGCATTTGCATTCTCACCACAGTTAAATTAAATACTCCTATATAGTATATTTTAATTGTCCAATGATTCATTGGACAATTAACTATTTTCAATAAAAATAATGGGGAGTATATTGATTTATACCGTATTCCACTTGTAGAAAACGAGCTAAGCCAGACACAGATATCGCCGACATCACGCAATATAACGAAAAAAAAGCCCGCGTCAGCGGGCCAATTGGAGTACATAAAACCTGCCTAACAATCACATACCCTGCTCAACAAACTGCACCGGACGCCATTTCAATAATCTGTTTTCAATCGCAGTCAGCAGATACTCGGCCGCCAAGGCGACCACCGCCAACACGATCATTGCTGCAAATACACCGGCTGCATTAAACGTCCCTTGCGCTGTGGCGATCAGCAAACCGATACCGTGTCGCGCACCCAAAAACTCACCGACCACGGCACCGACTAATGCAAAACCAAAGCTGACATGCAAGCTGGCTAAAATCCAAGTCAGTGCCGACGGAAACACGACCGAGAAAGTCACCTGACGTTTACTCGCCCCCAAAATATATGCGTTGGCAATCAGATTTTTATCCGCCTCACGCACGCCTTGGAACGCATTACCAAACACGACAAAAAATACCATCACAACCGCTAATGCAATCTTAGACCCCATGCCCAAACCAAACATGATGATAAAAATCGACCCCAACACCACACGCGGAATAGCATTAGCGACTTTGATATAGATACTCAACACATCCGCTGCCAATTTATTGCGGCCCAGAGCAATCCCGAAAAAAATACCCAGAAAACTACCAATCAAAAACCCCAGTACCGTTTCTTCCATCGTTACCAGCAATTCACGCCAGAGCGGACCTTGCGCCGTACCTTCTGTGATCCATGTCATCAGTTGCTCATAAATAGCCGTCGGTTGCGAGAAAAAGAAAGGATCAATTAAACCCGCTTTAACCGATAATTCCCACGCACCTAAAGTCACCACGGCCAGTGCGATTCGTAAAAAAATAACCAGACGGTGATGATTAACCCCTTTGGCAATCGCCTTGCGCTCTTCCTCACCGATTTCAGGCAGATTGAGCGACGTATTTAGGACAGTAGTATTCATATTTTTAATCCCGCTTTAAATTTGGACTTCATCTTTTAAATCCGTCCAGATTTGCTTTGACAGATGGATAAATTCTTCTGAGTAGCGTGCCGTAGAAACTTCCCGCGGACGTGCTAAAGGAATCTCGTAGCAGCTCTTGACAGAGCCGGGACCTTTAGACAACACCACCACACGATCTGCTAATGCAATCGCCTCCTCAATATCATGGGTCACAAACACGACGGAGGCTTTTTTCTCTGACCACAAGCCCAGTAATTCGTCCTGCATCAGTGCACGGGTCTGCACGTCTAATGCGGAGAATGGCTCGTCCATCAACAAGATTTTTGGCTCGTTAATAAACGTCTGCGCCAGTGCAACACGCTTACGCATACCGCCCGATAACTGATGCGGATAATGGTATTCAAAGCCCGCCAGACCGACTCTGCGCACCCACTCGCCCGCCATCTCTTTCGCCGTTTTTTTATCCTTACCGCGAAATATCGGACCAATCGCAATATTATCGATCACGTTTTTCCAGGGGAAAACTGCATCTGCCTGAAACACAAAACCAATGTCGGGATCAATCCCCGTCACCGGCTTACCAAATACTTTAACGCTACCTGAAGACGGCGGATTTAAACCCGTGATCATGCCTAGAGTAGTTGATTTGCCGCAGCCGGTAGGACCAACAATCGCGCAGAAATCACCTTCATTGACCGTCAAACTAAAATCTTTTAATGCAAGGGTTACTTTGCCAGCCGGACTGATAAATTTTCTGCTGACATTGGTCAACTCGATGGCTACATTCGTCGCCACATTCTTAGTTAGGCTCGTTGCCATACTGGTTGCCGTAGTCATCACCTCAATCACCGAATGTTCCATTATTTCGCCGCTTTCACAAACTCGCTGGTGAAGGTATTCGCCAGATTGATCGTCTTGCCTTGTACCGCTTTATCAAAACCATTCAATACCTTGAGTACGGTCGCGGGGCCGTTTTCCGGCATCACACCATCAGCGGTAAACATCTGCTTGCTGGCTTCCAGCGCATCGATGTACATCTGCTTATTGGATGCGTAATAATCCGCTGGCATTTTGTCTGCGATCTCTTTTGCGCTATGAGTTTTAATGTATTTCAAGGTCTTTACAAACGCGTTTGCTAGCTTTTGTACCTGATCTTTGTGCGTATTCACCCAGGCAGTGGGCATATACAGACAAGCTGCCGGATAAGTACCACCGAGCGCAGCTTCAGTTTCTTTCACCGTGCGCAAATCGACCAAAATGGTAGCCGCACCGGTGGATACCAGACGCGAAATTGTTGGCTCTGTGGTCATGCCCGCATCAATTTTATTTTGTGCCATTGCTGCAATAAAAGTTGAGCCTGCGCCCACTGGCAAGGTCGTAAATTCGCTATTCTTCACGCCTGCTTTAGCCGCCAGATATTGCGTCAAAAAATTGGTGGAAGAGCCAAGACCTGTGACGCCTAATGTCTTACCTTTAAAGTCTGCGGGGGATTTGATCTCTTTGGCAGCCGCCTTGGACACTAAAATTACTTCGCCCGGTGCCTGGCTAAACTGGACTACCGATTGCACTAATTTTCCACGCGCTTGCAAATCGATGGTGTGATCATAAAAACCTACTACACCTTGCGCTGCACCAGATAACATTTCTGTCTCTGCATTGACCCCGGCTGGCTCGCTCAGTAATTCAATCTCCAGACCGGTTTCTTTTAAATACCCTAACTGCTCTGCCAATTTAGCCGGCAAGTAGATTTGCTTCTCTATCCCACCGACCATAATCGTGATTTTGTCAGCCGCATGGACTTGCATGCTGGATACCAGCATCAGCATGGCTGCTATCGGTTTTAATGCGAGTTTTAATACTGCTTTCATGATTGTCTCCGTTATTTTTTTGAGTTGTATTACAAGATGACTCTCGATTTCTTTGAATCGTTTTTTATTGATCTATTGCCAGACCTGCGCTTTGGCCTCATCGCAAATAAGGTTTTACTCTAACTTTGTTATCGCTCAAGCCAAAAGCCAAAAAAATTATCGAGTCTGCTTTGATAGATTCATTCTACGTTGGCAAATGTAGATGATTTAAACCTTCAGTCAGCCTTCAATCTATCTGTTTGTGGAAAAAAAGAAACTCACTTGCCCGGTTATCGCCAAGATGGTTTAGCCTTATTCCCATGAAATTACTTTTAGTAGAAGATAACCGGGAGCTGTCGTCTTGGCTCACACGGCTATTAGCGCAGTCGGGTTATGCCGTTGAGCAAGCCTTCTCAGGCGAGGATGCGTTACACCTGCTGCTTACGCAAAGTTATGATGCCATCCTGTTAGATCTGACACTACCCGGAGTAAAAGGGCAAGCGGTCTTAAAGCAATTACGCAGCAAAGATAATCAAGTCCCGGTGCTCATCATCAGTGCGCTTGATACCTTGAGCGACATTATTGAAAATTTAAATTTAGGTGCCGACGATTATCTCGCCAAACCGTTTGACATCCAAGAATTAGAGGCACGTCTGCGGTCCTTACTGCGTCGCGCCAGTGGCAAGACGAATCCTGTCGTGGCATGTGGAGCACTAAGCTATGACAGTAACTCAAAAAAATTTAGTAGTCACGGTGAGGACATCAACCTGACGCCAAGAGAATATGCGGTTTTAGAAGCGCTGATACGACAATCCGGGAAAACCGTTTCTAAGAAAGAATTAGCCGATGGCTTGTTCACTCTGGACGATACCGTGTCACCAAAGGCACTAGAAATTTATATTCTTCGCCTACGTAAAAAAATTGAAGGCTCGGGTGCGCAGATTATTACCTTGCGTGGACTGGGATATATGTTGACCTATGTTGCCTCGACTTAAAAGTCTTAAAAGCCGGCTAGCTCTTTGGGTATTTTTGCCAACGGTGCTGATCTCGGCAATCGATTTGCTTGTGACCTATATCAATACAGATCAGGTTGCTACCTTGGTGCAAGAACAATTGCTTAAAGGTGCTGCAAAAATTATTTCAGAACAGATCTCGAAGGTCGATGGCGTGTATGAAATCAGTGTGCCGCCTGCTGCGGTAGAGCTGTTCGCCAGTAAATATCAAGACCGTGTCTTATATTCGGTACGGAATAACACCGGGGTACTGATCGCAGGTAACCCGGAGCTAAGCGTCTATAAAGCAACACTCACGACAGAGCAAGCTGCTTACTTTCTTAGCACCATCCGTGGCGAACCAGTCAGGGTAATTGCCTACTCCCATCAGTTGCCAAGCAGCGGCTCTAAGGACTACGTGATTACCCAAGTAGCGCAGACACTACGAGGTCATGATGCATTCAAATCTAATTTATTTTACTTAACAATGCGGGAGCATTTAATCCTGTTATCGATTGTGCTTATCGGGATGATGATTGCGTTTCGCTGGACACTCCGTCCGCTCATTGAGTTCGGTGAAAAATTATTATTACGTCAGCCAGGCTCGTTAGAAAAGCTGGATGAAAAAACCGCTCCCGCTGAAATCAGACCCGTGATTTTTGCCATGAACGACTATGTGGCGCGACTAGACAAGACACTGGCATCGTACGAGCAATTTGTCGCAAATACGGCACACCAGTTAAGAACCTCATTTGCCATCATCACATCGCAGATCAACTATGGTCATCGAAATAGTCATCTTGATCAGACCCAAAAAGAAGTATTGAACGCCATCCAAAAAACGATCTTGCAAGGCACAAAAGTCATCAATCAATTACTCGTTCTGGCGGCAGTAGAACAGAATCGACATGCAAACATCACTCGCAAATCGACACAACTTGCCGACCTGATTAAAAACGTGATGGAAGAATTGGCACCGCTAGCGCAACAAAAAAATATCGAGCTTGGGATTGACGTGCTTGATGACATTGCGATCGTCGATGCACCGCCCTATCTGCTGCGCGAACTGGTTTCCAACTTAATCGACAATGCCATACAGCATATGAAAACTGAAGGGACGATTACGGTATCACTCAGCCAGGTAGCAAACGAAGTTTTACTTAGTGTGATCGATAACGGTGTCGGTATCCCGCTAACAGAACAGCAAAAAGTCTTTGACCGCTTTTACCGTCTGGATGACAGTAAACCCAATAGCTCTGGTCTAGGGCTGGCGATTGTGAAAGAGATTGGTGATTCTTTAAACGCGACTATTGATTTAAAGACGCCGGACAATGGGATTGGTTTGCAAGTGGATGTGCGGTTTCCTAAAAGCGTATCTTCAGTTTGATGTTGTTGGAACAAAGCGAGGTTATACCAATCCACCGTCAATCAGCTTAGCCAGGTTAATTTAAATACTCTCACCCTGTATATATTAGGTGTCCATATAATCATTGGATAAAGTAGCATATTTGGTAAATTAACAGGGGAGTATATGAATATTCATACTTGGGGAGCTTCCTGAAAATTGTTCCGGCAAGACCTAACGACGAAGGCAACACAGCTAGGACGGTTCGCATCAGTCCCAAATTATCATTTTGGGATTACGATTGCCATCTGTGACGGTCTCCACCAAGTCTCCGCGTACTTGCGCTTAGTCGCCCCTGACAAGTCCGCGATCAACATCTTTAGCGCAAAACTTATCTTGATCGCAAAATAAGGCTAAAATTAATTCATCAGGACTTACGCAATATTTTGATTGTTTTCCCTACATTGACTTCTAAGATAATGATGATCACCTCCACACCGACTCTGTTAGTAACACCCTCTGATCACCCGCTGAGCGATGCACAACGTGCCGAACGCATGACGAACCCGAGTTTTGGCCGAATTTTTACGGATCATATGGTGGTCATTCCTTATCGTAACGGCGCTTGGCAACAAGGCGAATTAAAAGCCTACGGCCCTTTAAGCCTGGACCCTGCGGCATCTGCACTACATTACGGCCAGGCTATTTTTGAAGGCTTTAAAGCCTTCAGCCAGCCGGATGGTAGTGTCAAAACCTTCCGACCAGATGCTAACAGCGCGCGCTTCAACCGCAGCGCACAGCGGCTGGCAATGCCGGATTTGCCCGGTGATATATTCATGCAAGCAGCAGACGCTTTAATCACCATGGATAAGGCCTGGGTACCCAAAAATGTGGGAGAAAGTCTGTACCTGCGACCACTGATGTTTGCCACTGATCCGTTTTTGGGTGTGCGCCCTGCCAGCGAATATCTGTTCGTCTTATTTGCCTCCCCCGCCGGCGCCTACTTTCCTCAAGGCGTTAAACCGGTGACGGTGTGGATCAGCGAAGATTTTGTCCGTGCAGCACCCGGCGGCACTGGAGAGGCGAAGTGCGCAGGCAATTATGCCGCCAGCTTGGTAGCGCAAGCGCAAGCGCTGGAAAAAGGCTGCGACCAGGTGGTGTGGCTGGATGCAGTAAAGCGCGAATACATAGAAGAAATGGGTGGGATGAACCTATTCTTTGTCTACGAAGAAGCAGGGAAAACTCGCATCATTACGCCAGAACTCACCGGCACGCTGCTATCCGGCATCACCCGTCGTAGTTTGCTGGAAATGGCCAAAGACTTGGGTTACGAAACAGAAGAACGCAAGCTCACAGTACAACAATGGCGCGACGACATCGCATCAGGGCGGATGACAGAAGTATTCGCCTGCGGTACAGCCGCCGTCATCACACCAGTCGGCCATGTCAAAGCAAAGAATTTTGAGATGCAAATCAACCAAGGTGAAAACGGCAAAGTCACTATGGCATTGCGTGAAGCTCTGCTGGCGCTACAGCACGGTACCGCGGAAGATACGCATGGCTGGATGCATAGCGTTTGCTAATGTGAATTTATTGCAGACATCTAAAACTTACTTTTAGATGTCCAATACTATTGCGGCTTCTGGCATGTTTTCATGCCAGAAGCCGCAATAGTATTGGAGGTTCGTTTTTGAACGATTTATTTTTAACTACATAGCGAAATAATTACAACTCCGGCTGTATCAAATGTCCCAGCTTGGTAACCTTGGTACTCAAATAGCGATCATTGTGGGGATTGCGTTTGATCACTAGCGGGATATGCTCTGTGACCTTGACGTTTAATCCTTCCATCGCGGCGATTTTGCGTGGATTATTGGTCATCAGTTTTAGCGAGCTAATGCCCAGATGCTTGAGCATAGGATCGCACAGGCTGTAGTTACGTAAATCTGCAGCAAACCCAAGTTGTTGATTGGCTTCTACCGTGTCGGCACCCAAGTCTTGCAAATGATACGCA
This sequence comes from Undibacterium sp. RTI2.2, assembly GCF_035018705.1. Classification (NCBI taxonomy): domain Bacteria; kingdom Pseudomonadati; phylum Pseudomonadota; class Betaproteobacteria; order Burkholderiales; family Oxalobacteraceae; genus Undibacterium; species Undibacterium sp. RTI2.2. Next base: position 125,109 of record NZ_JASJXN010000005.1, read on the forward strand.
CGTACTTTGTTTAGCAAGCCAATACCGCGTCCTTCCTGGCGCAGATACAGCAAAGCCCCGCGGCCTTCCTGGGCGATTTTTTGTAATGCTAGTTCCAGCTGCGGACCGCAATCGCAGCGCTGGCTAAATAAGGCGTCGCCGGTCAGACATTCTGAGTGAATGCGGGCTAATACAGGTTCACCGTTGGCGACATCACCCAGGGTCAGCGCAATATGCTCTTTGCCGGTGGCTGGCTCAAAAAAAGCATGCATCTGAAAAGTTGCCCAAGTCGTTGGCAAAATGCAGGAGGTAACATAATCCAAATCCTGACCTGAGCTACTGCTCGGGTTGCTGGTATTGCTGTCGTTAGATTTTGGATTACCTGCGAGCGTACTTGCAGGCGATGGGTGGCTGGACATAAAGGTTCTCGCGATTGATTCTTTTTAGGAGTCTTGATGACTCGTTACTTCTTATCTGTAAACCATGTCTAAAACGGGTTTAAACAAATATAAACATGTATAAAGCTTATCTAGCTGTTATCACCACAACAACTTACAGTGACAACGTGAAGAGCAGAGTATAAACGACGGTACCAATTTAGAGGCGAACCAAGCATCTTGGCGGGATTTACAGGCTATTTCTGGCTTGGTTACGCTTGATTGTGCTTGGTTGTGCTTGGTTGTATTTATTTAAATCGCAATTAATTTACATAAAAACAATAGTTCTTCGTAAAAAATTCTGCTTATCTAGCTTTGCAACTGCTTTGCTAGGTGATGCTATTGGTGATACTTTTGATGACGTCCTTTACCGATATAAGGCCAAAAAGTGTAATTCCAAGTCACAGAGCCGGATTCGGCGATAAAAGCAAAAGCCCACAATGAAGTGGGCTTTTTCTATCAACAGATCAGCTACGTCCTCAGCAGCGTTGGCTCGCAGTAACTACCTGTTATCAAACTATTCCTGATGATACCGAGTCACTAACTCAACTTCGTTTTTCGACCCCAGAAAAACGGGTACGCGTTGATGCAATTTCTCTGGCTGAATATCCAGCATACGCTGCTTGCCATCGGTGGATGCGCCACCCGCTTGTTCTACGATGAAGGACATAGGATTCGCTTCATACATCAAACGTAGCTTGCCTGGCTTGTCTGGTTCACGCGCATCAGCCGGGTACATGAAGACACCACCACGGTTAAGAATACGATGCACGTCAGCCACCATAGAAGCAATCCAGCGCATATTAAAATCTTTACCGCGTGGACCAGTGACGCCAGCCTGTAACTCATTAACATAGCGAGTCACTGGCGGCAACCAATGGCGCGCATTAGAGGCATTGATCGCATATTCTTTGGTATCGACGGGAATTTGCATGTTTTGTTGAGTCAGTACCCAAGAACCCATTTCCCTATCCAAGGTAAAGCAATTTACACCATTGCCAGTGGTGAGCACCAGCACAGTTTGCGGACCATATACCGCATAGCCCGCTGCAACTTGCTTATTACCGGCCTGCATAAAATCTTGCTCAGTCGGCTCTGCCATACCTTCTGGTGCCTTGAGCACGGAGAAAATCGTACCGATGGAAACATTGACATCAATATTGCTGGAGCCGTCGAGCGGGTCGAATAGCAACATGTATTCGCCTTTAGGATACCGGTTGGGAATTGGGTGGATACTTTCCATTTCCTCGGATGCCATCGCTGCCAGATGGCCGCCCCATTCATTGGCTTCCAGCAGAATTTCATTAGACAAAATATCTAATTTCTTTTGCACTTCGCCCTGAATATTTTCGCTACCTGCGGTACCTAAGACTTCGCCCAAGGCACCTTTGCCGACGGCATGACTAATGGTTTTGCAAGCGCGTGCGACGACTTCGATCAACAAGCGCAATTCTGCTGGAATCGAATTATTCAGGCGTTGTTCTTCGACCAGATATTGGGTCAGACTGACACGTTTCATGAGCTTCCTTTTTATGCTCTGCGTTGCTTACTATTAAAACGTATTACAACGCACAGGCAGTGATTCAACATAACAATTCAAAATTAGAGCGGCTAACTGTAACTGAGCTGCAACTGAGCTGCAACTCAACTACAGCTCAGCAGCAATTCAACAGAAACTTAAGAAGCAAGTGCTTTTGTCACCACTTCCAACACATCGCTAGATAATTTTTTAGTATCGGCAACACTTTGCAAAGCGGCCTTCATATGCACTTGCAAATTCTTAGGATATTTTTTCCAACGATCCATACTGCGCGCTAAACGTGCAGCAACTTGTGGGTTCATCTTGTTTAAAGTGATGACTAATTCTGCCCATAAAGCATAACCGCTGCCATCTGCCGCATGGAAGCGGGACGGATTAGCATTACAAAAACTAAACACCAAACTACGTGCACGATTTGGGTTACTCAGAGTAAAGGCTGGATACTTCATTAACTCGCGCACCTTTGCCACATCCGTGGTGCGTGCCGTGCCTTGCAACATAAACCACTTATCGATGACCAAAGCTTCTTTTTTGAAGTCTCTGAAGAACTTATTCAATGCCTGGGCAGCAGCTTTAGTATTTTTGGCAGAGCCAGAAAAATTCGTCAAGGCAGTCAACGCTGCAATTCTGTCTGTCATATTTTCGGCTTCATCAAACTGGGTTTTTGCCAGATCAAATGTACTGTCATCCGCCCACTCCAGCAGATAGGACAATGCCAGATTTTTTAGCGCCCGTTTAGCGGCAGACACTGCATCTGGACTGTATTTTCCTGGCGTCAAATTCTCTTCATAGGTCGTCAATAGATCGGCTTTGAGATGTTGTGTCAGAGTGCTACGGACGAATTTTCTGGCGATATGGATCGCTTGCGGATCGACCACCTTAAACTCTTCTGCGATCATTGCCTCGGATGGCAAGGTCAAGACCAGTTCACGGAAAGCCGGATCTAATGTTTTGTCATTTAAAGTGGACCGCAGCGCTTCGATAAACATGCTGTCCAGTTCTAAGACTTCCGCATTTTGTACTGCGTTTGTCAGCTTCACTAAGCGACGTATTGCCAGACGTTGGCCGGCTTCCCAACGATTAAACGGATCACTGTCATGTGCCAGCAAATGACCGAGTTGCTCATCGGTGTAATCAATCTCTAACATGACCGGTGCAGAGAAATTACGCAAAATTGATGGCGTAGGTTCTTGCGCAATGCCAGTGAACTTAAAGCTCTGGCTGGCTTGCGTCAGTTCCAGCACTAAAGTAGTTTTATCCGTGGCTGGCTGCCCCTCTACGTTTAATGGTAAATCTTTACCAGCCGCGTCCAGCAAACCGACTGCAACAGGAATATGGAAAGCCTGTTTTTTTGGCTGACCTGGCGTCGCCGGGCAAGACTGGCTCAGCTTAATTTCATAAGTTTTTGTATCGGCGTCAAAGCTCGTCACGACCTTGACGCGAGGCGTGCCAGACTGGCTGTACCAGCGTTCAAATTGCTTCAGATTGCGACCGGAAGAATCCGCCATCGCCGCACGGAAATCATCACACTCGACTGCTTGCCCATCATGGCGCTGGAAGTATAAATCCATGCCCTTACGGAATCCTTCATGACCGAGCAAGGTGTAATACATACGTACGACTTCCGACCCTTTTTCGTAAATCGTGACAGTATAAAAATTATTAATCTCAACAAAAGAATCTGGACGCACAGGATGCGCCATCGGACCTGCATCCTCAGAGAACTGGACTTGGCGTAACAAGCGCACATCTTCTATCCGTTTTACGGCGCGGCCAGTGGCAGTACCGACCAGATCAGCAGAGAATTCCTGGTCACGGAATACTGTCAGGCCTTCTTTTAGCGACAACTGAAACCAGTCGCGGCAAGTAACGCGATTACCGGTCCAGTTATGAAAATATTCGTGTCCGACGACCGATTCAATACCGGCATAATCCACGTCCGTTGCAACACGTGGATTCGCTAGTACATACTTGGTGTTGAAAATATTTAGACCCTTGTTTTCCATCGCACCCATATTAAAGTCACCAGTGGCAACGATCATAAAACGATCTAAATCCAACTCCAGGCCGAAACGTTCCTCATCCCAACGGATACTGTTTTTCAGCGAATCCATAGCATGTTGGGTTTTGTCGAGATTGCCGTTTTCTACCCACACTTGCAACAAGACTTTACGGCCAGATTTAAGTTTGTATTTTTCTTCCTGACACACTAATTTACCTGCAACCAGCGCGAATAAATAAGAAGGTTTTTTAAACGGATCTTCCCACTTGGCGTAATGACGGCCGTCACCCAGATCACCTTCTTCAATCAGATTGCCGTTGGAGAGCAAGACCGGAAATTTCTTTTTATCGGCGCGCAGCATGACGGTGTATTTCGCCATCACATCAGGACGATCCGGAAACCAGGTAATTTTGCGGAAACCTTCTGCCTCACATTGCGTGATGAAGTTTTGATTGGAGGTGTACAAGCCGGACAAGGAGGTATTTTTGACTGGCTTGATCAGCGTTTCAATTTCTAGCGTGACTTCGTCCGGCGCATTGGCGATACGTAGTGTTTCGCCTTCGATTTTGTACGCCGACTTTTTGAGGTTGACACCGTTCATGCGCAGTTGCAGCAATTTGAGTGACTCACCAAACAGCACGATATCTTTTTCGCTGCTATCGTGATTACGTCGCATCACCATTCTGGTGGCAACATGGGTAGCGTCAGGGTCGAGGTCGAAACCCATTTCGACCGTATCTACCCAATATCCTGGAGCGATGTAATCTTTGCGATAAATCGTCACTGGGGTAACTGCGGTATCGTTGTTGTCTGTGCGCATGTGATGGTGAGCCTTCTAAAAAGAATAGGTGCTGTGTCTTTAATCTATTTTGCAACTAGTTTAAAGACACAGCAAAGGCTACCATTTTACCAAGCTGCGCCGGAAGGCATGCAAGCTTTGATGATTACCGCAGAAAATTTGGGTAAGTGTGTGGATTTTTAGGGATATGGTTAAGCGAATCGTCGTTTAAGTCGAGTAAATCATCGTTAAGAGGTAACGTAGTTACAAAGAGAAACAGATAATAGATCGCAAACAGAACCAACTTAAAATTCTATCGACTAATATGTACAGACACCAACAGAGATACAAATCGAAGCAACACAGCAACAATGTAAAAGCAAAACAGGAGCACGATCATGAAAACAGGAAGAACCTCCCCCATCAGAAAATCTCTTTTGTTATTACTGGCGACGACTAGCTTGTTGTTAGCGGGCTGCGCAACCAGCGTAACGAGCAGAGTCAGTGTTTTTCAGGAATGGCCAGCCGATATTAAAGATAAAAGCTATGTCATCGAGCGCACAGAGCCGCAACAAAATAGTCCTGAGTACAACAGCTATGAGCAATTATTGCGTAACAAATTACAGACATTAGGCTTTGCAGAAGCTGGCAGCGAGGCGAATGCGGCGCTTAAAATCAGCATGCAATACGGCACTGGCTTAAGTGAAATCCAATTCTCCGCACCTTGGGATTTAGCTTTGTATGACCCATTCTGGGGTAGCCATTTCAGAAGAGGCCTTATCCCGAGAGCCTATTACTATCGCTACCCTTATTCTTATTCGCCATACTATTTTGGGCGCACCGATAGCATGCTGATGTCAGATCTGAGCGTGCGACGTTACTATTTGCATCAATTAGAAATTGGCATTGCCGACAAAGTCAGCGGCAAAAAGCTGTATGAAATCAAAGCCAGTACCGAGCAATTGAGCCCAGAAATTAATCTGCAAATGCCGTATTTGATTGATAGCGCTTTTATTGATTTCCCCGCCAAAACTGGCAGTACGATGGAGATAGAATTACCAATTATGAAGTAAATCAGAAAATATACTCCCCTCCCGTATTTTTAGATTGTCCAGGCGCTTACTGGACAATAAGGCATTTTCAATAAAAATAATGGGGAGTATATTATTGCTGACTAGCAGAATTGCAATCCTGTTGGCACCAACTAAACAGCTCAAGTTTAATTTGGAGGATCGCGCAACGCTTCGACCAGCGCTCTGTCAACCACAGAATCTGCTGAAATTAATAGCGCTTCTCCATTGCGGAATTTATTTGCCAGCTCTTCACTGGCGATAGAAAAAGCGTCATGCCCTTGACGATTAGTAAAAATATAGCGGGTACGTTTTGGGCTAACCCATGCTAGTTTGAATCTCGCAATAGAGCCATTGCTGCGGGTAAAGTCGATCCAGATGCCTCTCTCCAAACTCTCCAGCAATAATACCCATTCATCATCCGTTTGATCAATCTGGTCTTGCACATGACGATTGAGGCGGCGCTCACTCGCACGCTGAGCAATGTTCACCGCGATTTCTAATTGACGACGCGGTGAAAACTCCAGCGGGGCGCGGGCAATGGCAGCGTGCCGCTCGGCCAACTTAGAAAAGAAAATCACCCGATCTGGCTCATCCCATTTAATCGCATTTAACCAGGCATTGAGCAAGGTCAGCATCGATGGTAATTTGCTGACCAGGCTCTTACGTTCTTCGGCACTGTTCTTAGGCTTTAAGCTCCAGATCAGGTCGTCCATCGTTTTTAAGGCGTTTTCCAGAGCGTGCGGCTTTTGCTCTTTTACGCTGTGCGCAATGGTCAGAATACGTATCCATTGCTCTAGTAAAAAGGTTTCTAAGAAGCCGGCAACTTCACCTGTCTCTACCCGCAAAGACACGTCATGCTCTGCAAATTCGCGCGCCAGGCGCATTTTTTCTTGCTTGAGCGCGTTAGCAACGGGCTGCACTATCGCATCTTCTATCTTCTGTTCTTCATCTTTGAGGAAGGTTTCCAGATCAGAAACCACATCAGAAAACAAATCGATTTGCTGATCAAACTCTTGCTGCACGCGTTCGACGATGCCTTCTATCATTTGATATAAGGGATCCTCGCTATTACTCTCTGCATTCAACAAAATACTGGACTTGGCGAGAGTGTCGATCAAAACTCGCGCTGGATGCGTTTCTTTGAAAAAAAAATCTTTATCCATCAACGCAACCTTGAGCGTCGGTATCTGCAACTGCCCAATCAATCCTTTAATGTCACCTGGAATATTCGGATCATTAAAAACAAAATCAAAAATACGTGCCAATAGTTCTATCGTATTTTGATCAATGTGCGTCAGCTTACTATCGCTTGTCGCTTGCTGCGACAATTGGCGCAAAGCCGACGCATCTGGATTGCCGGTAGCAGACGCCAAATTATTATTTCTTTGTATGCTGGTCAGGTAGTCAAAAAAGTTACGGTCTATGGTGATTTTCTCGGCATGATTAACATTGCCTGCGGTATGTGTTTCTCTACCAGTCCACTCGAGAGAATGTTCTTTTCCTGCATGCTCAGATTGACCAGTTTGATTAGATTGACCAGCTTGGCCGGTTTGAGGAGTTTGGCCAGCTTGATGAGTTTGACCACTCTGCCCGGATGAACTGAACACAGCTTGATTATTTGATTGTGCAGAAAAAATATTCCTGAGTTTATTTTCTAAATAAGGATCACGGTCGGCAATATCATCAGAGCGGCTAAACTCACTTTTACGCTGATTCTTCCTAAATGATTCGCTGATATCAGGCAAAATTCCACGCGCGATTAAGGCCTCGTTCACCTCTTGCAATATCGGTGCGAGCTGCAAAAACAAATTAGGCTGCAACAGCCGTAATACCAGATGGTGTGATTCTGGTGTGGTGTCGAATTCCATCCAGGCTTGATATACCGCACGTACAAACAGCTCCGGCCGGAATGGATTCTGCGACACGTTGATTGGTGTCCGCCTTAAGACATGTCCAATACGGATATTCAATGCCACTAACTGCTCTGCATTGCTGACTTCTAAAGATTGGCACAAGTTTCGGATCAAGACTTTACTTTCCATCTCCTCAAAGGTGACCAGCGAGAAGTCTTGTTTTTCATCTTCTTTTTTGGACTTTTTGCGGGTATTAACAGTGCTAACTTCTTTGGCAAGCGCTGCATTAATTTGCCCACCGACCAAACGATAAAAGGTTGTGCTGTTTCTTTTTAAAAGCTGATAGGCATGAAAACTAGTAGTCGCCTCTTCCGGCCTGACCGTTTGATCAGAAATCTTAAACAAAGCCTCCGTTAACCGGGCACAAAATGCCTCTAATTGAGAAGAGACTCGATTAGTCGCAACCGGTACCAGACTTTGTAAAATCAATAGTCTGCTCGAGCTAGAAAATTCGCTCTTTTTGGTGGTGTTGCCAAGTCCGAGTGGGATAGTGTCCATTGTTTATTTAACTTATTTTATGAATCACACCATCAATTAAGCTTATAGGACTTACGAAAAATTGTCCGGTAACACGTAGCGACGAAGATACTACCTTACACAGCTAGGAGATACAACGTAGTTAGGCGCGGTTTTGCGTAAGTCCTAACTTAATCAAAAAATGATTTGCGCCAGCGTTATGCTTTATGAGTAATAAGCTTCTGTCGCAAACGTAATAAATACAATTAAGGCAACAGCCAAAAATAGTACGATCAATAACCGCCCAAACTTTGGTACGCCATCTACATTATTTGAGGCGACTGGTTCTTTTTGCTCTTGCTTGCTCATATTAATTTCGTCTCGGTTTTGTCTTGATTTTGTCTTAATTTTGAAATTGTCTCAAGTCATGAATGGTAACAGAGACCAATACCACTCCCTAGCGCAGACTCAGGAAATGAATTATTTTGCTTATTAATCAAACATATTGAAAATTAGTTTATCGCACTGGATGTTGATTTTTTAGAGAAAAAATGAAAACCTGCGCTATCACTAGCTTCTACCTTGTTAGCAGTCTGTTCTGAGTACGATTTTAACTGTAACACTGCCGTATCCAAAACAATATCGCGGCCTGAGCGAATGTCATTCACAGTTGGAATGATCTCAATATTTGGTTTTATTCCTACACCGACAAACTGTTTGCTATCTGGGTATGTGTCGCGTTTTACGCAAATTCGCGCATTACCGCCACCTGGCAGCTTAAAAAAATATGGCTGACCAGTACTACCGGCAGACGTTTCTCCAATAATTTTTCCGCGCTTCATGACGTCAAAAGCCACTAAAAAATCCTCTGCAGCAGAAAACGTTTGTGGCCCAGCGAGAACGACAACAGGTCCAGAATAAATCTGCGTATGTCGAAGTACAAAATTTCCACTTAAAGGTATTGGAGTCCAGGATATGATGTCACCACGTGCGCGATCAAGCCCAGTTTCCGATCTCTTTATACTTGTAGGATATGGGATTGATTCTTTGGTGAGGTAGCTTAAAATTTTTAGCCCCTCATTAGTAGAGCCCCCACCATTTCTCCGGACATCCAAGATCAATCCATTCGATTTTAAAATAATGGGAAGGGCTTTTATGAACGCCTGGACACCGTCATTATTTTCAAATTGCTCAAGGGCTAAGTACGCGATATTGTCCGACAATACTGCAAAACTAAAAATCTTCCTCTCCTCAATATCCGTATAACCAGTTCGGGCAACAATTTCCTCACGTATTTTTCCGTCAATCCCACGAATGGTAAATTTGACTGGAGTATCAGCATCTCCTGCCAAAAATTGGTAATAGTACTCACGAACAGCACGATCCTGTGGCGTTGAACTACTCACATAAGGCGCCACACGCGAGGCTACATATTGATGCACCTCTTGCCCATTAACTTTCAGTATTTCCTCGCCGACGGATAAATGGTGGCGTAATGTATTGCTTCTTATTTCAAGGATGATGACCTGATCGCCAATCTTGCTAGTCATCATTGGAGGGCGCGAGAAGAAAACTTCTGATAATTCGTCTGGTGGATAAATATTGGTGTGACTATCGTTCAACAGCGGAGCCAGACGCATCATGACCTGATAATAATCCTTGGTTGATTCTGCAGCGATGACCTGAGGAAGAAATTCCATATAAATCTTGTCCCAGCTCAGTTCAGGCAGTCGATTTATGTAGACAAAATCACGTCTCGCATTAGCCCAAAAGAGTGATAAACCAGCGATACGTTGTTCGACTGAAAGTGTGGTCTGAAAACCACTTCCAATCGGCGAGTTGCTGCCAATTGACTTGGGTATATCTTGAGTAGCAAGAAACTTTTGAAATCGAGAATCTGTTATAACTGGTTTATATATCTCATCCTTTTCAATTAGGGGACGAAGAAATGGTCCAATTACTTGGCCACTCATTGATTCCAATACCAATAGTGCGCGCTCTGTATTGCCTAACCTCATATACGCTCTGGCAAGGTCAGAGCGTATATCGTACAACAGCCCACCTAAGCGAGAGTAGTCTCCGTCAATCTTACTAAGGCTCTTGCCACTTAACACCACCTCTGCTTCTGCCAGCTCTTGGGCAAGTTGTTGAATCTTGGTGGCATCATTTGTTGAGATCAAACTGTCAGCTTGCTTGCGCAGAAGTTCAAACGCTGTCTTAGCTTTACCCAACTCGATGTCTGCTTGAACCAAATGATTCAATGGAGTCTCTGCACAGGCAATCGAAGTCAAATCAAAGTAAAAAAACATTGCTGCTATCACGGTTGAATAGATTATTTTTGGATTCATATCGAGATAAAAAGAATAAATACACCCAACATACTTGACTGAAGTATAAAACGACGCAAATAAAAAACAACCAAAAAAACAGATAAAAAGTTAAGCCTGCGGATGATCTATTTTGAAAATACCAAATAAATTTGCATGCACAAAAATTTGATGAGGATTACCACATGCACTGCTGTTAATTGTGCTGTTGCTTTATTGTCGTTTCTAACTGTATGCTTGGATTCAAATCTACAAAAAACCCCGCACACCGCAGAGGAAGAGAAGATGAACAAACGCAGAGAAATCTGGGAAACAGCAAATCAATGCTTTTCTCTGCTCTTGTTGCGACTCCGCGCCTCCACGACCCTGCAATGAGGGGTTTTAGTTTTTCCGTAAGTCCCGAGTGTCTGACAGCGCCGATCTTAGGGAATCAATACTAAGGAATCAAAATGGTAGAACCCGTTGTTTTTCGGGCTTCCAGATCGTGATGTGCTTGGGCTACTTCACTTAAAGCATAGCGCTGATGCACGTCGATTTTGATTTTGCCGCCCTCCACCATGGCAAATAAATGCGCTGCCATCTGTTCCAGATCCTCGCGCTTAGCGGCATAACTCATCAGGCTAGGACGGGTGATAAACAAAGATCCGCGCGATGCGAGTTCGTTCAAACCAAATTCTGGTACGGGACCGGAAGCGCTGCCAAAGCTAACCATCATGCCCAATGGCGACAAACAATTGAGCGAACCGATGAAGGTATCTTTACCGATGGAGTCATACACGACTGGCACGCCTTTGCCGCCGGTAATTTCTTTCACCCGTTCAACAAAATTCTCTTTGTTGTAATTGATCACATGAGTACAACCGTGCGCTTTGGCGAGCTCGGCTTTTTCGTCCGAACCGACGGTACCTATCATCGTCACGCCAATCGCCCGCGCCCACTGACAAGCAATCAAACCGACGCCACCTGCTGCGGCATGGAACAAAATAGTTTCTCCACCTTTGAGCGGAAAGGTGCGGTTAAACAAATATTCCACAGTCAAGCCTTGCAACATCATTGCTGCGGCGGTTTCAAACGAGATATTGTCTGGCAGACGCACCAGATTATCGGCTGGCATAATCCTAGCCTCGGCATACGCACCGTTGGGGCGACCGGCATAAGCAACACGATCACCTACCTTGACATAAGTCACATCAGCACCAACAGCCTCCACTACGCCTGCGGCTTCCATCCCTAAACCCGCTGGCAAGACTTGCGGATATAGGCCGGTACGAAAGTACACATCGATATAATTCAGCCCGCAGGCGGCATGGCGGACCAGCGCTTCGCCGGGGCCTGGCTGGCCCAGTGTGACATCGACGTATTCCATCACTTCTGGACCGCCGGTTTGCTGGATTATGATGGCTTTTGTGGTTGTCATGGTCTCGCTCTCTTGGTTAATTAGCTGTAATTCAAATTTGAATTAAAGTTTTAATTTAGCTCTTAATGTGAATTGAGCTGAATTGAAATGTGAACTCAGATTAAAAAAATAATCATTTTTTCATCGACAATAAATACATGCCGCCAACGACTAAAACAGTGCCTGCAAGCTGCCAGGCGGTGATCGGTTCACTTAAAAAAAACGCCCCTAAAAATAAAGTAGAAACCGGCCCTATCATGCCTGCTTGCGAGGCGATGGGCGCGCCAATACGTTGCACCGCAATCATGGTCAGGAATACCGGCAACACAGTACACAATATTGCGTTAATTAAAGACAACCAGTATACAGGTGCGGGCTGGATCATCATGCTGACAGGGCGCAGCGCAAAAAATTGCCCGATACATGCCACACTAGATACACACATCGCATAAGAAACTAGGCGCAGGCTACCAAGGCGCATCACCAATTGACCAGACTGTATTAAGTACAGAGCATACGATGTGGCGGCACCTAAAACCAGCAACCCGCCTAGCAAAACATCTGCGCCACCAAACTGTAAATCATGCACAAATACCAGCACTATTCCAAGGTAAGAAACTGCTAAAGCGGCGCATTCTATTTTGCTGATTTTACGTTTTAAAAATGTTGCTGAAATCAGCAGCACAAATGAAGGTGTCAAAAATAAAATCAGGCGTTCCAGTGCTGCGGTGATGTATTGCAAACCCAAAAAATCTAAAAAACTGGAGAGGTAATAACCGATCAAACCCAAGACCACTAAACGCCAACGATCAGCTACTGACAAGGCGCCACCTTTATGTGCTTGCCAAATAGCAATTGCAGCAAAAATTGGCAAAGAAAATAGCATGCGAAACATAATCAGAGTGACCGCATCAACGTGATAACGGTAAATCAGTTTGGCGACAATTGCCTTGGTCGAAAATAAAATCGCCCCAGTAATGGCGATCACCAGACCAATTAAATATTGACGGCGCTCGTAAGCGGATTGAGGGTTCGAGGTGGGTGTGCTCATTTGGAATATTGTACGAGCATATTCAGTTTGAGGTTATTTTGGATGCTGATGTTTCAATTGCAGATACTTATTTGTACGTATTAACATTCATTTTTTATTGTCAAGATACCGATATAAATCTCGCTTGTAAAACATATACTCACCTTAAGTATAAATTGATCGTCCATATCTTAATTGGACAATAAGGCATTTATAATAAAATTTATGGGGAGTATATAAAAATAGCCGATCTTTTTATAGTATCGGCTATTCATTTCACATTAACAAATTTAAATAAACATTCTCTTAAAAACTGGTGGACAATCCCACATACAAAGTACGACGCGGGCCATATTGTGGAGCCCCGACGCCGACGCCAGAACCGTCACGTAGTAAGTAGGATTTATCAAACAAATTGATCAAGGCAATTCGTCCTTCTATCTTACCGGCGGGGGTATTTTTCCAGGTATGGGTGAACGCCGTATTGATCGTTGTATAGCTTGGCAAAGTACCTGAATTTGGTGCTGCACCATCTGGCGTATCACGTAAACCACTACCGTATAAGAAGTCGGCACTGAGTTGAGAATCGCCGAAATGGTAGTGAGTACCGCCCGACAACGTCATGGTCTGATCATGATCCACATAGATGTAATGATTGGCGATATAAGCAACTTCATCTACGCCAAACAAAGCCTGGCCGGAATTAATATTTTTACCTTGAGCTTTTTGAAAAGCCAGATTCAGATACGCTCCCCAATTTTTTTGGCTGTAAATTGCAGACAACTCCAAGCCTTTGGCGTAACCCTGCGCATAGTTAAATGGCGTGAGTATCAAGGCCTGGCCAAATTGGCCTTCGTCCAGCATATTGGTAATTTTTTTATAGTAAGCATCAGCGGTCAATACCAGGTCTTGATTGACGTGATGGCTAATCCCCAGATCGTAGTAATGCGTGCGCTCCGCCTTGACGTTGTCGGAGGTCGGAATTTGTGGTGCGTTGGTGGTACCGGCATACAAATTAATACTCGATTGCGCGGCCAATTCTTGCGGTGGCGGCGTGAAGTAGCGTGAATAACCTGCGTGTAAAGCGGTGGTATCACTCAATTTATACGCCAGGTTTAAACGGGGACTCCATTGCTGTTCAGAGGTGTAGGCCGACACTTTGTCAAAGCGCACGCCGTAGTTCAATGTCAGTGGTTGGGCGATATGCCATTCATCCTGCAAATACAAACTAGATAGCGTACCGGTTTTGCCACCATTGTCTTGAATCGTGATGGCGTCTGAAGAATTTTGTGCGCCGGAATCATCCGTCGTAAATAAGGACACAGCATTATTGCTGGCCGTGACTTGACGGGTATAAGCACCGCCCGCCCGCAAAGTGTGATCTTGATGCAGTTTATAACTGATATCAAATTGCACGCCGTTGGCACGGTTAGAACGCAGCGAATCTGAAGCGACGCCGTTATAAATTAAATCGCCATTCGCATCCGGCGTAAAATGCAATTCAGAATATTGATTGAAAGCGGATAGCTGAAAATTGACGTTCCCTAAACTTTTTTGCAGCGAAACCACGGCGAAGCGGTTCACCTCACGTTGGTTCTCATTCAGGTTGGATGAGGGCAAACTGCTAGTGGTACCGTCACTAAAACCTGTGAGCGCAAAACCGGGCGCCTGGTTAGGATTGTTTGGAATCTGGAAACGACCGTTATAGGTACCAAACATCAAACCCAGACGCGTGTTGTCATCTAAAAAATAAGACAAATTACCAAAGGTTTTAGATTGCCGGGTTTTGTCATGCAATGCGCTAGAACTTGGTACCGGATTCTCAATCCCCAGAGAGTTGGATAAGAAGCTACCGGACAAATAATAATTGAACGCGCCTTTGCTACCAAAAAATTCCGCGCTAGGTTCAACATAGCTATGGCTACCCATCTGGATACCAATCCGGCCACCTGGCGTTACGCCGCCTTCCTTGGTTTGGATATCAACAATACCCGCAGTACGCAAACCAAACTGTGCTGGCAATGCCCCTGTCATAAAATCAGTCTGATCGACCAAACGCGTGTCAATCGACTGCCCAAAACCAGTAATACTTTCTGGCAGCTGGACACCGTTAATCCGATATTGCACGTTAGCGTGATCATCACGTACGTGCAAACCGCCAGACGCCTTAGAGTCTTGAGCGACGCCAGGCAAACGCAGCAAAACCTCATTAAACGGTGTGTTATCGCCTTGTCCCAGCATGTCTATCATGTGGGTATCAATGCTATAAACGGTGGTACCGATCTTGGGTGACAATTCAATCCGCGCACTTTTAAGATGCGCCGCGGTCACTTCTACGCTTTGTACTGGCGTGTCAGATTTGCCTGATGCGTCCGGCGTGTCCGCCACAGAATCACCTGCAGCATGAGTGGATGAAATGGCAAACAGACCAGCCAGGGCGAGTGAAAGCTTACTCAGTTTAAGAGTACGTTGCATGTTAATAACCTCTGAATAAAATACGCGAAACCCAGCCTTGTCGAATGAAGGCAAGCTCGCTTAAAAATATAATTTTCAAACTGAAGTTCGAAAATTTAAATTAAAACCGGAGTTCAGCTCAATTTTTAAATTGAACTGTTTTTGATGAATTACGCAGAGGCGTGCGGGGGACCGCAGCTTGGTGGAAAAAGCTCAGGCGAGCAATAGTTGGCGATCTTGACCGAGACAGCGAGAACCCGGTAAGGCATAACATAAACGTGCTGAACAATCGCAGGTAACAACGGCAGACCGACTACCTTATCGATTACATCGCTGCAGATGGCGCATTCTTTGGTGTCCAGCGCGGTCTTGTGTTGATGTGTCGCAGCCGTTGTCAAAGCTAAGACCAAGGCAAAAGCACCAAACAAAATAATCAGCAAGCGCCATACATCACGCGCTGCAAATGCACGAGCGAATGTAGCTGTAGCCAACTTTGCAGGCATCTCCGACATGGCGGCAGTGCCTTGCTTAGCAAGCGGATGTTGATCGGTAGACTTACGCTGAACCATTCTTTTGTTTTTGCACTTGAGTTGCATTAAGGATGCGAGATCATAACAAGAAAAAAACATTCTGACATCATCGGATTGCATCCTTAACATTTGGCTCAGCATTTGACCCAGCATTAGCCAGCCACTCAATCATCACTAAGTCTTCACTAAGTCGTCAACAAGATTTACGCCAATTTGTCGCAGCAAGGCGCAGCGGCGAGGATGTCGCTTGGAGAATATCTGTCGAATATCTGATCATTGCACTTCCCAAGCTGACGAGATTTTCATCAAAATTTTTTATCCAGCAAAAAAGCCGTTGAATATTTTTTCTTGAAGAAAGTTTTTTGATTATGAATTTTGACGCTTGAAAACAACGGCAGAAAATACAACAGTATTAGTATAAAAATTCTAAGCTGATTTCTTTACACAAATTAAATCTCCAAAATCGATGAGAAAAAAAGCTGCATCTTTGCAGATAAATTTGGTGATTTTTAGGAATGTAAAAAAAACATAAAAATGACTTATTTTTCAATATCCATTTCAGCAGATTGTTACTGATAGTTACACATTAATCGGTGTTCCTTAACTTTCCAGAATATTTCTTCTGCTAGCATAAGTTTTCTTTCAGTCAATTATTTATCTCAGATTCAACAGATTTAAACGCTAAATTAAATTCAGATTTGAGCGTAAAACTGCGAGCCGGGAACTAAATTAATAAACTAGCAAGATCCAAAAAAAGAAGCTGATTGGCGCTGCGAAAAACTGGCGATGCATCAGTATAAAGTTGCTTAAAATTGGTTGTAATTGTTTGTGTCACCCATTCATTGGAGTGCATTAAAGATGATCCAGCATTATCAACAGATTGCTGAAAGAGTTAATTGGAATGCAGATTGTATAGACAAAAAAAGTCTCTTTAATGATGGCGACCTGATCGCCATGCGCCACCCAACGTCTCCCGGTTCTATTGATCTGAGATTATCGATAACAGAAGAAAAAATGTCCCTCTTTACGGTAATTGCTTCTGAGCTTGATACACCTCAGCTGCATCACTTCAATCCTCTCGTTCCAGCATCAGTTACAACATTAGCTCCAACATCAAACAACAGCGTCAACAGTCAAATTAGCCAGTATGACTTTGAGACTAAGCGTTTCAAACCTAATTATTTTTGCCTCAGTTAACAATTCCGAGCTGTAAAAATATTATTTCAAAAGTCTGATTTTAAAAATCTAGCTTCAAAGCCTCGTTTTTAGATTTACGCATCACTGCTTTACCAAGAATATTTCAAGGTCGACCAACTTACTATCCAACGTAAGTCGGCCCTGTAATAGGCATTTTTTCTAGACCGCCTCTTAAAAACGGGAAATTGAATTTGCCAAGCCTGTAGAAAACAAGATTTTCTCTCAGGTTGCTGTGACTGAACCGATCGCTTCAAAATCCTTTGGACTGGTCACTTTCTTCGTATTACCATTTGGAGATAAGTAATGAAACTCAGTTGTAAATTTAAAATGCTGCCAGTGGCAGCAATGGTTTTAGCCACAATTGGTGGCGCAGCACATGCAGCAGAACTACGTGCATCTACCGCGACTAAAGCACCTCGTTTACTTAGCGCAGCGACACCCATTGCATTGATGCAAGCGGGTACACCTACCCATGTTGTGATCTCTTTAAAAGTACGCAATAAAGCAGATCTTGATGCATTGACGGCCAACCTCATCACTGGCGGCGGCGCAAAGCCCATCACTAGCGCAGAGTTCTTGAGTCACTACGCACCAACCGCAGAACAAGTAAAATCCGTAGTCGATCATTTGACAAAAAGCGGTTTCGTCAACATCGTCGTTGCTGACAATCGTATGCTGGTGAGTGCTGACGGTACTGCATCCTCCATCAAAACTGCCTTCAACACCGACCTGCAAACATACAACATCAATGGCCGCACTGCGCATGCCAACGTAAGTGATGTCTCTGTACCCCAATCGCTGGGTGATATCGTATTGGCAGTCCATGGTCTGCAAACTGTTCATCTGCATCACACAATGGCAATACGTCCTGATGCAAAAACACTGACGACAGCTGGTCACAATCCAACTGATTTTCCTCTGATCTATAATGCATCGAGCTTGCCAAGTGCGACCAATGCCACTATCGGTATTATTACCCAAGGTAGCATGACGCAAACGATCAAAGATCTGAACACATTCACCACCAACGCTGGTTATCCAAAAACCAATGTCACTACTGTTACTGTCGGCTCTGCCAGCACAGATACGTCTGGTGTAGATGAATGGAATATGGATACACAAGATGCACTGGCAGCAGCAGGTGGTACGATCAAACAGATGATTTTGTATACAGCCAATACCTTGAGCGATGCTGACCTGACAAATACCTATAACAAAGCTGTCAGTGATAACTTGGCCAAAACCATCAACGTGTCTTTAGGCGAATGCGAAACTGATGCGCAAAGCTCCGGCATCATCGCAAGTAATGATCAGATCTTCCAGACTGCGGTAGCACAAGGGCAGACTTTCTCGGTCTCTTCCGGCGATTCAGGCGCATATGAATGCGGCGGCACCAGCACTGCTCAAAGCTATCCATCAGTATCCCCTTATGTCATCTCTGTTGGCGGCACTTTGCTGAACACGTCAGGTACCACATGGACATCTGAAACAGTATGGGCTTGCACCAGCTCTGCTAATTGCCAGCAAAGTTCCAGTGGTGGCGCAGGCGGCGGACCAAGCCTGACAGAAGCAGCACCAAGCTGGCAAACTGCCGCCGGCGTATTAGGCAGCTCAACCAAACGTGGCGCACCTGACGTCGCATTTGATGCATCACCTAATAGCGGCGCATTGGTAATCGTCAACGGTACTAGCTCGCAAATCGGTGGTACTAGTCTGGCAGCACCGTTGTTCACTGGTTTCTGGGCTCGCGTTCAGTCCATGAACAACAATACACTGGCCTTCCCAGCTTCTGCCATTTATCAAAAAGCAGCGGCTAATCCAACAATGTTCCATGACGTAACTTCTGGCAGCAACGGTGGTTATACTGCAAAAACTGGTTGGGATTATGCGAGTGGCTACGGCAGTTTGAACGTTGCTAATTTTGCGACTGTCATGGGATCAGGCGGCGGTACAACACCTCCACCATCCAATGTATTGAGCAATGGCGTAGCAAAAACTGGCCTCGCTCTGACGACTGGCAACTCCACGGTATACACTTTTGTGGTTCCATCAGGTCGCACTACATTGACCTTTAAAATATCGGGCGGAACTGGCGATGCAGATATCTACGTCAAACTAGGTTCTGCACCGACAACATCATCTTATTTGAAAAAATCTGATGGTTCTACCACGACTGAAACGATCACTATTAGCTCACCAGCCGCAGGTACTTACTACCTGTTGCTCAACTCTTACGCTAGCTTCAGCGGCGTGAGCTTGGTGGCTTCTGACTAATAGGTATTGTTAGCGATTAGTCGCTAGTGAGTTTGGCTGGCTGCCACAAGTTTGCGGTCAGTCAAATAAGCTATAAAGAATTTCGCCCTCATTCTGACGAGAATGAGGGCGAAATCGTTTCAGCGCTGATGTTGATCTGGTGCGACTAAGCATTGGTAAAAGACACTGCTTGATTAGCTTAACAAGGTAGCGTGGAGGCAATTGGATTCCACAACAATCAACATACTCCCGTTTATTTTTATAAAAACTGGCTTATTGACCATTAAATATATGGACTACTAAAATATACCTACTATGAGTATATATTTAACGACGAATCGATTTAGACATTCTCAATGAGGTTTCGCCCACTTATTTTCCCTGCCTCGTCATTCAGCGGTCGCTCAAAAGTCACTCTCAAACGTAGCAATGAGCGCATTGCTTTATTCAGCCAGCTCACCGAACCAGGTCAGGCCAAATAAGCGATCAGGGTCGAGCAGTGTTTGCATTTTTCCCGCCAGTTGCTGCGCTGCTTGCGACGTAAACCGATGGTAGTAGGTTTGATTATAGGGGCCGACTCCGTGTTCGGCACTAAAGCTGCCTTGATACTCATTCACCACCATATCGTAGATCGCATCACGCACTGCGCTGACCGTTGCCGCATCGTAAGCGATCGTCGCCACATGCGGCCACACCAGATTGAAGTGGCAACCGCCATCCGCCCAATGACCAAAATCCATGATCTGTAAAAATGGATAATCGGTTTCGATCAAGCCAATCGCCTGCTGCCGAAAATCAACCAAAGATGAACGCGGCATAGAAATGTCAAACGCAATGATCTTACCTTCGCTACGCAAAGACTCACTGATTGCATGCCGGATACGCCATAAATCTTTACCGCGACCAATCACTGCATTGGTGATGATGTCGTCATCGCTTCCAGTCAACAAGGCAGCCAGCGAATTGCTTAATAAATCCTCCAGACACAAGCCTGAATGCTGCTGAGTGATGCTGGTATCCAGCTCAATCAGGACGCAATAATCGGGGATATCAGCCAGACCGCCAAAGGGATTGCTGATCGCGGGGACATGTCGCAATACCGACGCCAATGCTTGTCCAGAAATCCCCTCAAAGGCACTCAAAAATTCGCCGCAATCACGCTCCAGCCTTTGCAACAATTCTAAAACCGCCGCCTGATCACGCGGCACAACTAATGCAGTAGCGCTTTGTTTTGGCAGGCGATGCACTTGTAAAACGGCTTTGCTGATAATCCCGTAGGCGCCGCTGGTGCCGATAAACAATTGCTTTAGATCGGGGCCGGTATTATTTTTGCGAAGCGCCGATTGCAGATCCAGCACCCTGCCTGCCGGATTCAGCAATACGACTTCCAGCCCCAACAAATTTTGCCGCACGTCGCCATATTTAATCAATCGTGCACCCCCAGTATTGGCGGCGATCATACCGCCGATGGTCGGGTTGGCACCGAGGTCAATCGGGAAGCATAAATCGTGTTCTTTCAGCGCCTCATTCAGATCGTGCAAGGTCACACCAGAATCGACGGTGACTGAGCGGTTGACCGTATCAATCTCTATGCAACGACTAAGACGTTCCGTGCTTAACACCAAATACTGTCCGCTCTGATCTGGTGTGCTGGCTGCGACCAAGCCCGTATTGGCACCCTGCACCACCAGCTTCAAGTGATGCGCTGCACACAGACTGACCAGTTGCGACAATTGCGCGGTGCTATTGGGACGCGCGACCGCCATTGCCTGCCCGACGCCATAACGCGCTCCGGTTACGTAACGAGCGCAGTCCTCTGGCGTGGTCAGCAAGCCGGCATTACCCAATAAATCTTGCAGTGACTCCAGCACAGCTAAGCGGTTGACAGGCTCAAGCATTGGCAGTCATCTTAAAAATACCTTGCGCATTGCCTGTGTCAAACTGCAGATCGAGTTTTGACAATCCGGTGACGGGATCAAGCATCGTGTCGCGTGAGATAAATTCATAAAATGATCCCGGCACTTCGCGCATCACCAGCGCCGCCTCTGCATCATAAAATTCCCGCACAACATTGTCGGCCTTAAACGCGGTCTGCCTTACGCGGCCAGAGCCAGAGACTTCGACCTGCGCTTTGATGGGGCGCCCCAAGGCTTTTTGCTCCTCCGCAGTCTGGAACACATCCGCTACGCGGTCCGTTGCGTGGTTAAACACATTTCCCTCAGTGGCGATCCATGCCATTTCGGCGGATTCTTTGATTAGCAACTCATAGTCGCTTAATTGCGGAGTGCCATGTTGACGATCAAAACAGGCAACCAGCACGGGCAATAATTCCAGCGACTGCTGCACGCTCAGACTGCCGTCGCGCTCCAGTTCATTGAGCAGACTAAACGCCGCTGGCGTCAAAGGATCTTTGGAGTCGCCCAAAACCCGGCTCACCGCTTGCTGAAAAGCCGGACTAAAACGTTCTGGATGTAGTTCGCTGACAAAAAACTGCGAGATATTTTCAGGATCATCGATCTGTGCATAAGAACGCCCGGTCATGTTTAAACGATCCAGCGGATATTTGCCATTCAGGCGATACCCTAGTGGCTTGAGAATCCGCGTCACAGCGGCTTCGCCCGGTGGCAAAGCACCGATGCCAAACCAGCGTACCGTGCGCAAAGCACCATGATCCAGCATGACTTTGCCGCCACGGGCAACGAGCTCATCGGTGTAAGTCTTCCCGCTGGGAACCCGCTGCAAAATTCCGTAAAACAGCAACATATTCAAGGCCTGCGCGATCTCGGCACGTGTTACCTGCCCCGGTTGTACGTGGTCAAATTTAGGAGATACATGCAATAAATTCACTAAGTTGCTTGTTTGCTGCTCGCCTATACTGGCAACAAGCAGGGTTTGAATATGTGGATTCATAGTAGATAGTTTAATTGTTAGCTAGTGCAGCATTCTCACTTAACTGGACAATCGGGACAAACGATATAAAATCACAAGTTAGTGAATAAAAAGAATAATCTATATCAATGAGAAAAAAAATCCCTAGCTTAAATGCGCTCATGATCTTTGAGGCTGCAGCACGCCTGCAAAGTTTTACCCGTACCGCGGATGAACTGGCGCTGACCCAAGGCGCGGTCTGCAAACAAATTGCGGGGTTAGAGAGCTGGTTGGGTATACCGCTATTTGCCCGCATCAAACAACGCGTCGTATTAACGCCTGCCGGGCAAGAGTATGCCGGACGTATACGTCTGCATCTGGGCCGAATAGAGCGCGACACCCTGGAGTTAATGGCGAGCCAGGAGGGTTCCGGCGTGCTGGAATTGGCAGTCGTACCGACTTTTGCGACCCAATGGCTGATCCCGCGTCTGGCACAATTCCACGCACTGCGCCCCGACATTACGATTAATCTCAGTACCAGAACCGATGCGTTTATTTTTTCTGAATCGCATTTCCATGCGGCGATTCATTCAGGACAAGCGCCTTGGCCCGGCACCATTGGGGATTTTTTAATCGGTGAAGATGACACGACACCAGTTTGCAGCCCTGCCTTATTGGCAAAATATCAAACTACGGATGCGACCAAAGCCAACGAGAACATCATAGGCATCACAGATATCAGCAAAATGCCTTTGCTGCACCTGACCAGCCGTTTAGACGATTGGCGACGCTGGTTTGATTTACATGATTGCCGCAATGATGTATCCGCTGTCAAAGGTGCTCGCTATGAATTGTTCACCATGCTGATCAGTGCCGCCGCCGCCGGTTTAGGTGTGGCGCTGATTCCGCGTTTTATGGTGCAGGCAGAATTGGATGCTGGCACGCTAAGCATTCCACTGCAATTAAGCCTACCCCGCTCGGCCGCCTATTATCTGGTGTATCCGGAACAAAACGCGAGTCTGGGACCTTTGCTGGCGTTTAAGAACTGGTTGTTAGATAGTGCCAAACAGGCGGGTTAAACCTAGAAATTTTTATATACTCCCCATTATTTTTATAAAATACCGCTTATCCTCCAAATATTACCTGGACAACTTAAATATACTAATAGGCAGTATATTTAAGTTGAGAATATTAGGACTGACGCAAAACTGTCCCAGCAAGGCGTAGCGACGATGACAGTACTTTAGTACGGCTAGGAGCTACAACGTGGCTGGGGCATTTTTACGTCAGTCCTAAATATAAATTATTATCTTGATTACCATTCACTCAACACACTGTCGCAACTGGCATAGGAATAAGGAGCAATGATGGACTTCCAGAGCATTCCCGTCTTACGCATCTTTGATGAAGAAAAAGCGAAACAGTTTTATGTTGAGTTTCTCGGCATGAGTATCGATTGGGAACATCGGTTTAAGGACGATTTTCCTATCTATATGCAAGTATCGAAAGACAATCTAGTTTTTCACCTGAGCGAACATTCCGGTGACTGCACACCGGGAAGCAAGGTATTTGTAAACACATCAGACATCGATGCGTTGTACCAAGAGTTATCTCAGAAGACCTACAAATACAATAAACCTGGCATTGAAATCGCCGTATGGGGCGACAGAATCTTGAGCCTGACAGACCCTTTTTCCAACAAGATTCTGTTCAATGAAGTAAAAACCACAAGCTAAACAGAAATCCATTTCAAAGAAAGAGGCTCGGTCATGAACGATTTTTTGATAGAACGACGCTGATATGCCGTGTCACCAGACGGTGTCGGCGCAGACCTGAACTTAAGTATTGCTGCCCCGATCAAGGATCATATTGACTGGGGTTGCGCCGTATCGCTGGGGATACTCGACTCGCACCCATCAAGGATTTATGGGTGCGATAGCTGGCATGCTGTACAAATGGCAATGTCATTCATTGCACTGAGAGTTAGGCATTTTTCTGAAACTGGCTGGTTATTTTATTGGGACAAAGACGGCAATCCGGCAACGCTACACGATCTGATTACTTCAGGATTAAGTAAATCCACCTGATCAAACTGAACAACAACCATAACGCTATGTGCTCAAATGTGGAGTTTTTTAAATCTCCCCTACACCATTGATCCTCCAATTCAGATCGATCAAGCCTGCCAAATTACAGTTCGTCAGACCGTCCTAGCGGGATTGAGCGACACTGACTATATTGGAGTTAGCTTCTAAAAAAACTAAGACTGTGATGCGTATTTGGATCAATACTTAAGCGCATATTCTGCTTGATCCAGCATGCTAGTCTGGCAAGCTAGCCGCACCAGGGATACGGATTTTTATAAGCTAACAAAAACCAACCCAAGAATTTGAAAGGATATTGTATGGACCTCAAAGCAGACATGGATGGCGTTGTTATCCTGAGCATCGCCATCCTGATTATCAGCAGTGTGATACACCAACTTTTTGTCTGAAACCTCAAGTCTAGGAAACTCAATGCTGACGTTTATTTTGTGGATTGTGCTGTTAGTAATGTGCTGGCCGCTGGCCTTGTTCGCACTGGTGCTTTATCCGCTGGTATGGCTGATCTGCTTGCCATTCAGACTGATGGGGATTGCCGTAGAAGGCGTGTTTGAATTATTGCGTGCAATCGTTTTGTTGCCAGCACGTTTACTGCGGGGGAAAGCTTGAAGTTTGGTGATGTTCACGGTAGGAGTCGTTGCAAGAAAAATACCGTGATCACTCCATACTATTAAACATTTCATGTAATTCATCAAATTTATCGGCAGCTTCATCTGTGGATAAACCCAGAAAATGGCAAGCCTGCACTCCGCCTTTTTCCCATTCGGCGGAAACATCTTGCCCATGATATTTTTGTATGGCGTATTCCGACATCAAGGCCATTGCTACTAGTGCACGAACCATTTCTGGCGTAGCGCTATCTTCTAAAACCGCGTAGTCATGGTGCAATAAAATCGCGGTAAAAACATCTTCGGGCAAACCCCAGGTACGCGCCATCAAAGACCCGACTGCGGCGTGATTGCACTGATGCGCCTCATCTTCGATCTCGGTAAATTTTTTAGTAAATTCCTGATTAGCTTTAGTCAGCGTTGCTGCATAGTGAGGAAAACGCTCCAGCATAATTGGAATGCCGATATCGCAAAACAAGCCAAACGTATGCGCAATATCTGAGGGATAAATATGCATATTACGCGCCAGATAAATCATCGCCTGCGCCCGCTTGGTAGAAAAATCCCAAAACTTCACCAGTGATTGCCCTTGCACTACAACCGACTGACGGGCAATGATGCCCGTCATTAATGTGCCGCACTGCGCCATGCCTAATAGATCAACCGCATGATCGACAGAACTCGCCTTTAAACGTAATCCAAAAAAAGAGGAGTTGGTCAACTTCATCAAAGAACCTGCCAGGCCGACATCATTAGCGATAATTTTTGCGAGGCGACGCGGATCGGGCTCTTTAGACGACAGTTCTTGCTGAACCTCTGCTAACAAACTAGGGCGCGGCGGAATTCTGATCGTTTTAAGCAGAGCATCAACTGATTGCTCAGTGGTTCTGGCTGGGGCAGCAGAGGTTTTCATTGATTTGATTTAGGACAAATATTGCCAGCACATTTTTTCGTGTAATCCCAGATTTTAAAGCGCAATCGTTGCTTTGCTGCATTTATTTCTCGTATTTATCACTAAATCTTTCAGATAATTTACTTTAGCGGAATCGGCATAGCTTTATCTACCGGCACTGCGGTCACACTATTTTGCGGTGAACCATTAATCAGGCGATCAGAATACGTCAGATATACCAGCGCATTGCGTTTGGTATCAACGACACGGACTATTCTGAGTTTTTTAAACAAAATAGATAAGCGCTCATTAAATACTTCTTCTTGCTGCACCAAAGGTTTTTTAAAACTAATAGGGCCAACCTGGCGGCATGCGATAGAAGCTTCTGCCTTGTCCTCTGCCAAGCCGATCGCACCTTTGATACCACCCGTTTTTGCACGAGAAATGTAACAAGTTATGCCATCCACTTTAGGATCGTCATAGGCCTCAACGATAATTTTATGGTCGGGTCCAATCAAAATGAAAGCGGTATCTACGCTGCCAATGACTTCAGCGTTTGCGCTGCATACCGGCGTCATCAAAGCGAGGACAGCCAGGCTACTTGCAGCGACTACGCCATTGCAGATTTTTTTCAGTTTCAATTTCATATATCACCAATTTGAAAAATAATTAGCACGATCAATCGTTAACCGTATGTCCATCTGACACATCATAAAGCTATCATGAAAAAATCTGGTCTATGGCGCAATGGCTTTGCAATGCCATTGCGCTTATACCAATATTTATTTTTCGTCATTTTGGCGCAAACGTGAATGTCTCATTCCATATAAAAAATATACACCGATCGCTACTGCCATCCAGATAAAAAATACCTTGTAAGTCGTCGGTGGTAAATCTTTAACGATATATAAACAAGCCAAGATACTTAGTCCGGGTAAAAAATATGGCCCAAACGGAACCCGGAAACCACCACTGCCAGCACCAATACCTTTAGCACGCATCACTGGCACAGCCGTTGAGACTACGATAAATGCCACCAGCGTGCCCATACTAACCATGTCCCACAAGAAGGTCGCATCGACTAAACCGGCAACAATACTGACCACGACACAAACGATAATTGTATTGCTAGTCGGGGTCTGAGTACGTGCATGCAAGCGCTGGAAAGAGGGTGAGATCAAGCCATCTTTGCTGATCGCAAACAAAATCCGGGTCTGACCGTAGATCGTCACCAGCGTCACGCTAAATACCGAGATCACTGCACCGGCAGATAAGATCAAAGCAGGCCAGGCTTTGCCAGTTACGTTTTGCAAAATCACGGACAAACCAGCTTCTTGCCCTGCAAACATGCTGGCAGGCTGAGCGCCGACGGCCGCAACAGCAACCAATAAATAAAATACCGTCACAATTACCAATGCGGCCAAGATCGCCAGTGGCACATTGCGTTTTGGATTTTTAACTTCTTCACCTGCGGTAGCGACGGTATCCAGACCGATAAAAGAAAAAAACACGGTACCGGCAGCAGCGGTCACGCCAGCCATGCCGCCCAGACCTTTGCTGTTGTCTGGGTTGAAAAATGGTGTGAAGTGTTCTGCATTAAAACCAGAGAACGCCACTACTGCAAAAAAAGTCAAGATAACTAATTTAGTCAGTACCATCACCGCGTTGACGGTGGCAGATTCTTTGGTTCCGCGTAACAATAAAAAACCACAAACGATCACCAGAATAATTGGCGGTAAATTAATTTGCCCGGGGTGGAATTCAACCCCATTTGCCCCTGCCACTATCATGGATGAGCGCAGCATTTCTGGGATTTGCCATCCAATGGCATTCGCAAGAAAATTATTTAAATAAGCTGACCAACCCACCGCCGTAGCGCTGGCAGCCAACCCATATTCCAATAGTAAACAAGCAGCGACGATATACGCAGGAAACTCGCCGACGGTAGCGTAAGCATATGAATATGAAGAGCCTGACGCTGGGATGCGGGATGACAATTCGGCATAGCATAGTGCCGTCAGACCCGCCGTCACTGCCGCCAGAATAAAGGACAAAATCACCGAAGGCCCTGCCTTGGGCACGGCCTCCACCATGGTAAAAAAGATACCGGTCCCAATCGTGGCACCAACGCCAATCATGGTTAAAGAAAACAAGCCTAGCGAGCGATGTAAACCATTGCTGCTACCTGCCTCAACCTCACTACCGCTGGCATCAACTGGCTTGGTACGTATCAGTTGCTGCCCAAATGTTTGCTGTCCCAAAAGAATTCCTTTTTTTAAATTTTTGAATCAGGATTTAATTGTAATGCTGTATTAAATAATTATTGTCTACGTTGGCTTTGGCTTCGGCTGTAGCAGCGACTTTAGCATCTGCTGTAGCTCCTTCTCCCGCTAGCGGGAGAAGGCAGGATGAGGGGGAAGTTCAAGTTTCCAAAAGCTCGCCATACCAAAAGACTAGAATCCCGAGGTTGAAGCACTCCGGCTTATTCGTTCTTTAAGCACGCTACACCTCGTACCCCGCAAAATATACTCCACCTATGTATATTTTAACGTCCATACAATAACTGGACATTAAGGCATATTTACCAACATACTCCCCCTTTTTTATAAAATTTACCAAGGGGAAATATCGAGCAAACAATCCTTATTGCGCTACAGACGACTTCACAACTTCGCCATCTTTCATCACAAAATCAACCTTGGTCAGTACCGTCACATCATTCATAGGGTCACCTGTTACGGCGATAATGTCGGCGAATTTTCCAGCCTTAATGCTACCTACTTTATTTTTCCAGCCGAGTAAATCAGCCGCGCTAATGGTCGCTGCCTGGATTGCCTGCATCGGCGTCATGCCGTATTTGACCATGTAGAAAAATTGCTTAGCGTTGTCGCCATGCGGATAGACGCCGGCATCAGTACCGAATGCCATTTTGTCGCCGAACTCAAATGCTTTGCGGAAGTTATCGCGTTGCAGCTGACCGATCTCTTTTTCCTTGGCGAGGGACTCTGGTAAAAATCCTGCCTTCTCGCCTTCACTCAAAATGTAGTCATCATCATAAATATCCATGACCAGATAAGTACCTTTTTCTTTCGCCATGCGCATGCCTTCTGCATCAATCAAACTGGCATGCTCTACCGAATCGACACCGGCGCGGATAGCATCATTGATACCGCTGGTGCCGTGCGCATGCGCTGCGACTTTGCGACCGAGTTTGTGGGCTTCAGACACAATAGCTTGCATTTCTTCCAGCGTATATTGCTGCGCACCAGCAGCATCGCCTTTGGATAACACACCGCCGGTCGCACAAATTTTAATCAAGTCGGCGCCATACTTCGCCATCTCGCGCACCTTAGCGCGGGCCGCCCAAGGTCCGTCGGCCACACCTTTACCGATATCGTTATATTCAGCCGGCAATAAATTATTATCGCAATGACCGCCGGTAATCCCCAGCGCATAGCCAGAAACCAGCATGCGCGGGCCAGGTACATCGCCGTCATTGATCGCGTCCCGCAAGGCGACATCGCCAAAACCATCTGCACCGACATTACGCACTGTCGTAAAACCGGCCTGCAAAGTGTCGCGGGCAGCGCGAACACCATACAAAGCAGCACGGATATTAGAAGTACCAATACTGGAATAGCCATGCTGATGTGCATTCCCAGTCAGATGCGTGTGAGAGTCAATCAAGCCGGGCAATACCGTGGATTTGGACAAATCGAGAATTTGCGCACCTGCCGGGATCGCCATGGTTTTGCTAGAACCGACGGAGAGAATATGCTGGTTTTGTACCAAAATAATTTGATCCAGCAATACCTTACCGGCCTCTACATCAATCAATTTACCTGCCTTGATTGCAAGCACAGGCGCTGGTTTATTTGTAGACTGGGTCACTGGAGTAGCAACCGAGGTAGCAGCATCCGCAGCATGCGCAAGATTAGCAACCGCAATGCAATTGACCATTAACAAGCTGGCAGCCAGCGGGGACAAAATACGAGGTAAAACGCGGGACATAGCGAGTGACAAAACAGGGCGACGCTTTTGCATGTAATCCTCTGAGAGCAAGATCAATAAAAGAACCAAAAAAATAACGGAAAGGCCAATAGCAGAGCAAGACAATCAAGGTTCTGATGGCTCGCCTACAGTGTCGAACATTCTATCTGTGTTGCAAAAAGAAGTCCGTTGTATTTTGTAGAACAATTTAGATGATTTTTACTCCTATCCGGCGCGTCATGCCGCTTTTTTAGCTATTGCCAGATGCAGCTTTACGGCTATCGCGGCCGATATCATTGGACATGTCGCTGGGCATGTCGCTGGATATCACTACGCCAAACAAACCTGATCAGATATTCGCCACGACAGAAGCCAATTTGTATCCAGTTGTTACAGCGCTGTTATAATCCGCTTCCATGAACATGCCCCGCCTCTCCCGCCAACTGGTTGCCCTCGTACTTTTTTTGTACGTTACGGCATTGGGCGTGGCAATTGCATCTCCGGTGTTCAATCCGCAGGCAATGAATGTGATTTGTACCAGCACGGGTATCAAGCTGATCAGCCAGACTAGCGGCGATTTCGCTGGCAATGACTTATCCGCTGATGGAAAAACTAGCAAAACTGGCCAATCTATGTCGCATTTGCTGGATTGCTCGTTCTGCCTGGCAACCGGCATCACTAATGCGTTTCCTCAACAAGACATCGTAGAACCACCACATACTTTGTCTTATGCCCTGCGCGCTATTCCAGCGGCACGGCTGGCCTCTATGGTTTCTGCGCCTTTACCGGCGCGTGGGCCACCTGCTTTAAATTAAAACAATCTGTTTGCTCAACGTCTGATCATCTACTCATTTGATCAGATTTTGTCCTGCGCTCACCTGCGAATGCGGTGCTGCGTGCGTTTGTTTTTTTCAGAACTTGCGCAAAACCGCCCCAGCTGCGTTACAGCGACTAGCCGTACAGAGGTATTGTCGTCGTCGCTGCGCCTTGCTGGGACAATTTTGCGTAAGTCCTGTTTTTTTAAAGTTTGCTCACATCATGAATCCTTTTATCACCCTCACGCTATACAAAAATCCGCCAAAAAACTCGTCCCAAAATCCGTCGTCTCAGCGCAGCGACCGTTTTATCCGGCACACACTCAGCGTCGGCATCGCCGCCGCATTGCCTTTATTGTCTGCCAGCGTACTGGCGGCTAATGGTAATAATGACGCCGCTAGCGATATCGTCGTTGGCAGCAATGATGTGGCCGATCGTGTCTTGATTACTGCTGGTCGTCCGTCTTCATTGCCGACCGAAATCCCAACTACGATCGAAGGTATCGATGCTAAAACGCTGGCACAAACCATCAATGCGACGGATGCAGAAGACGCGCTCAAATATCTGCCCAGCTTGCTAGTGCGCAAGCGCTACATTGGTGACTACAACCATGCCGTGCTCGCAACGCGCGCATCTGGCACAGGCAATAGCGCCCGCTCGCTGGTGTATGCCGACGGCATATTACTGTCGAACTTACTAGGTAATGGCGCAAGTTATACGCCACGCTGGGGACTGGTGACGCCCGAAGAGATCGAACGTGTCGACGTCCTCTACGGTCCGTTTTCAGCAGCATATTCTGGCAACTCGGTCGGTGCGGTGGTGGACTACATCACAAGGATGCCCAGCCAATTTGAAGCCCATGCAAAAGTCATGGCCTTTAGTGAGAATTTTCAGCAATATGGTACCGATAAAAGTTATAGCGGCCATCAGCTCAGCGCCTCGTTAGGTGACAAACAAGGTGACTGGTCATGGTGGGCGAATGTCAACCGGCTCGATAGTGATGGCCACCCTATTGTCTTCGTGAATAAATTATTATCCGCAGGCGTGAGCAGCAATTTGGGTACGCCAGTGAGCGGCGCGATCTTGGATAAAAATCCGAAAAATCAAGATTGGCTCATCCTTGGTGCAACGGGTCAATACAATACGGTGCAAGACCACGCCAAATTCAAAGTCGCTTACGACATCACACCCACGCTACGTGCCAGCTATACCTTGGGCTACTGGCGCAATAATATGACCAGCACCGTAGAAAGCTATCTGCGCGATGCTGCTGGCAATCCGGTGCTTAACGGCGACATCAATGTCAACGGCAAAAAATATACCCTGGTTCCGACCGATTTTTCCAACAGCACCAATAGCCTGGAGCATGTCACCCACGGGCTCAACCTGAAGAGCAATACCAAAGGCGTATGGGACTGGGAAATCGCCGCCAGCCTTTACGATTACAGCAAAGATATCGCACGCGCACCTACCGTTGCAATCCCGCAAGCCAACAGCGGCGGCGCAGGTCGCATCACCGATATGAGCGGTACCGGCTGGAACACGCTGGCACTCAAAGGCATCTGGCGTCCAGAAGCGGCCAAAGATCATACGGTTGAATTCGGCTACCAGCGCGAAGCTTACAAACTACGCACCCTAGTTTCCAATACCAGCGATTGGATTAACGGTGCAGCCAGCACGGTATTCTCCGGCTTCCAGGGCAATACCGAATTACAAAGCATATATACGCAAGACGCGTGGCGCATCAATCCGCAATGGAAAACCATACTCGGCGGCCGCATAGAACAGTGGGCTGCCAATAATGGTGTCATCTGTACCGCCACCAGCAGCTTGCCATTTATTCCACGGAAAGAAACCGCCTTCTCGCCCAAAGCCGCCCTGGCCTACAAAGCCGATAACGACTGGACGATCAAAGCATCCGTCGGTCGGGCTATACGTATGCCGACTGTGTCCGAGTTATATCAGGGGTCGGTCAGCGTCAATACCATCGTCAATAACGATCCGAACTTAAAGCCAGAAAAATCCTGGACCTCAGAATGGAGCGTAGAGAGAAGCTTAGAAACTGGCATGGTGCGCGCTACGCTATTCCATGAGCGTACGCAGGATGCGCTGTATTCGCAAACCAATGTCAGCGTTACACCTAACATCACCAATATCCAAAACATTGATGACATCCACACTACCGGATTGGAATTGGCGTACATGGCAAATGACGTCATTACCCGCGGCTTAGACCTGACTGCCAGCCTGACATATACCGATTCAAAAATCGTAAAAAACGATAAATTCCCCACCAGCGTCGGCATGTGGCAACCACGTGTACCTAACTGGCGCGCCAACTTTGTCAGCAGCTACAAAGTCAACGACAAACTCGCCACCACCTTCGGCGCACGTTATAGCGGCAAGCAATACGGCACCTTAGACAACAGCGATCCTAATGGCAAAACGTACACAGGATTTTCTCGCTTTTTTGTGGTGGACTTGCGCGTGCAATACCAAGTCGCCAAGCAATGGACTGCATCAGTCGGCATCGACAATCTTAACAACGCCAAATACTGGGCTTTTCATCCTTACACACAGCGCACTGTGGTGGGTGAGCTGAAGTTTGATTTTTAAAATTTAATCTGATTATTAAAAGTTAAAAAGCATTGTCCAATGATTCTGCGGCATCCAGGCCATTTTTGTGCCAGAAGCCGCGGAATGATTGGACGATCAATTTTGACTTTTTCAGTTGGCCACTTTTGCAAAACAAACTTATTTCCAAGTTATGTCCGACTTATTGAGCACTCAGTTCAAGCTTATTTCAAACGCACATACAACTTATTTACAGCTGATTTACAGCTCATTTACAGCTCATTTACAGCTCATTTAAAAATTTAACTCAACTCTATGAAATCATCCCTTAAACCTTTAGTTTTACTCATCGCTACCACCTTCTCAGGGGGCAGTCTCGCGCAAGGCGTCGCCAGCGATCAGCAATTGCAGTCGGTGGCAATTGATGGCAACCGCTTGCCGCTCGCACCCAATCTGCCGATGACCACTGCCAGCATGACTGCCCAAGAGTTACGCGAGCAGCAAAATGTTTTTAATCCAGAGGATGTCCTGCGCAATCTCCCCAACACCACAATCCGCAAACGTTATAGCGGCGACCGCAACGCACTCATAGGTGGTCGTAGCTTTGGTACCACACAAGCACCGCGTGGTCTGGTATTTATGGATGGCTATTTGATTTCTAATTTCCTCGGACGCTTTGACGCGCCACGCTGGAACATGATCGCACCTGAGGAAATCGAACGCGTCGATGTTTTATACGGCCCCTTCTCTGCTATTTATCCTGGTAACTCTATCGGCACAACAGTGGTAATGACGACGAAAAAACCGAAGACGTTTGAAGGCTCAGCCCGCTTTGCGGTACAGTCAGAAAGCTTCGATGCGTATGGTCAGAGCGAAACTTTTACGAACACCCAAGCCTCCGTTTTATTGGGCGACAAACTGGCGTCCGGCTGGTCCTATCGATTGATGCTGAATCGTCAGGATTCTACCGGCCACCCTATGCAGTACTACACAGTCAACGCCAATGCTGCTGGCATTTTTGTCCCGCCTACTGGTAGCAAGCCAACGACGCCAGTCACTGGCGTGCAATACGATGCTGCACCAACCGGACAAACCCGCGCTGTGTTTGGTGCCAACGCTGGCGCAATTGACCACACCGTACAAACCACTGCAAAAGCGGTCGCCGGCTACGACATCACGTCAGCGATCAGTGCCGAGGCAATGCTTGCCTGGTGGACGAATGACACCGTCACTCGCAACAACAGCTTTTTACGCGACGCAAACGGCAATCGGATATGGTCGGGGCGCGTCAGCAACAACGGCAACGTCTTCGATATTCCGGCGAATAGTTTTGCCCCTTACAACCGTGCAGAAACCCATTTGCAAGCGGGTCTGACCGTCAAATCCCATTATCAGACGGGCTGGAATATGTCAGTCGTCGCCAGTCAATATCGAATACTTAAAGACCTGCAACGCAATGCTAACTTTGCTGACCCAATCGCGGCCAATGGCGGTGCCGGTAACGCAGTATTGCGAGATGGCACAGGCTTTCGTACGTTTGAAGTCCAGTCTGCCTACACACCAGTGGCGGGTGATTTTGGCGATGGCAAACACGCATTGACTTTTGGCATTCACGCCAACGATTACCATTTACAACAAAGCACTCAAACCCTGAACAACGACTGGCGTACTGGCGCAGGCGCAGAGAATCAATTTGTTGGCGGCGACACTCGTTTGTTTGCGCTATACGCGCAGGATGCATGGCGCTTTGCAAGCGACTGGAGAGCCACATTTGGTTTGCGGCTAGAATCTTGGAAAGCCTTTAATGGCGTGCAACGGTTTATCCCTGGCGCAACCCAGAATTATACCGAGCGATCTATCTCAGCCGCCTCACCTAAAGTATCACTTGCATGGGAAGCCACCGACGATATGACTCTGCGTTTATCTGCAGGTCGCGGTACCCGCTTTGCTACCGTGGCAGAACTATTCCAGGGATCGCAATCAGGTAGCGCCATCGTCGTGAATGATCCTAATCTTAAACCAGAACAATCCGATGCAGTAGAGCTGATGTTAGAAAAGCGCTACCGCAATGCCAGCCTGCGGGTTTCGCTTTTCCAGGATGACATACGCAACACTATCTGGAGCCAGACCAATACGGCTGTTTTTCCTAACATCACCAATGTACAAAATGTGGGACGAGTCCGCACCCGAGGGATAGAGTTGGCAGCAGAGATGGACAACCTCTTTATCAATGGCCTTAATCTGGATGGCAATCTGGCTTTTAACGACAGTAAAATTATCGAGAATGATAATTTTATCGCCTCCGTCGGAAAAACCTGGGTACGTATTCCACGTGTGCGCAGTGCCGTCACACTAAGCTATGCGACGAGCAACAAATGGAGTGTCGCCGGGACTTATCGCTACTCCGGTCGTCAATACAACGAGATGACGAATATCGATATCAATCCAGATACCTATGGCGGTTTATCACGGGTTAAACAACTAGATTTGCGGGTGTTATTTAAGCCAGCAAAAGGTCTGGAACTAGCAGCAGGTATCGATAACGTATTTGATTATCGCGCTTATCAATCGCATCCTCTACCAGCGCGCAATTTGTTTGCCGAAGCCCGTTACGCATTTTAATTTGTAGCACGGAGCAGCGCTGATGCCCTGCTCTATTTTTGTTCAAGGAATAATATGAGCACTCATCTGTCTACTAACGAAGCATCAAGCGGCAACACCGCAGCCATGTTATATCGCATCTTTTGGCGACTACATTTTTGGTCAGGTTTAATGACTGCACCTATTCTTTTATTCGCTGCGGTCAGCGGCATCTTATATATTTTTACGCCGCAAATCGAAGCATGGAAATATCAGGACTTAGATCAGGTAGACCGCATCATGTCTCGCTTGCCGCTAGACCAGCAACTGGCAGCAGCACAATCTGCGTTGCCAGGAAAAACCGTCAAAACAATCATCCCAGCGTATCTGGAAGGTGAAACCACCAAAATCGTTTTTGGCGAAGCAAGGCAAGAGCGCGAGCAACTATTACCGAAAGCATCGATAGCGGCGGTACCGGCAGGAACAAACACTAGCGAGCACAGTGATCATATTGAGCACAAGCATCCAGCGCCTGTCGATAAAATCAGTAAGGAAAGTAAGACAGATCATTCAGAGCACAATACCAACCAGCCTGCGGCTGCCGAAACAATCGTTGCCTATGTTGATCCCGGCACGGCAAGAGTACAAGGGGCATTGGCAGAATCGGATCGTTTTCGTAACTGGTCACGCAAGCTGCATTCAAATATGTTGCAAGGTGACGGCTGGCGTTGGCTGATTGAGCTGGGAGCGAGCTGGATGTTATTGATGATGATCACTGGCATCTATCTCTGGTGGCCACGCGGCAAAGCAAGTTGGCGTAGCGTCTTGCAGTGGACAGGAAATAACACCGCGCTAAATACTCGCGCCAACTGGCGCTATCTGCATAGTATCGTCAGCGTTGCCTTAGGATTAGTCACACTGACGATCTTATTAACCGGCATCACCTGGTCAAAATATGCGGGAGAAAATTTCCGCATGATTCAAAACCTGACATCACAAAATTCGCCCAGAGCACCCAAAAATCTGATCTCAATCGTACCAGTTGATGGAGCTGCTGCACTGAGCCTGCAAGCCATATATACCAAGGCAAAACAGCTCGCACCCGATATACAAATGCAATTGACGCCACCAAAAGCTTCGGGCGGTATCTGGCGTGTAGAAAACTATGATCGTAGCCAACCTGCAAAGCGATTTCAGCTAGTATTAGATGCCTATGCAGGCAACGCTTTATACCAGTCTGACTGGGCAAGCTTACCGACCCTGGCACGCGCCACCGCAGTTGGTATCGCTTTCCATCGCGGTGAGTTTGGATGGTGGAATCAAGCTCTACTGGTGTTAGTAGGATTAAGCGTGATGTTCTCCGTCATTTCAGGCTATGTGATGTGGCTACAACGCCGCAAAGCAAGATCCATTTCTGCGCCTAAAATCCAAAGCTATCATATACGTGCCGTCCCCTGGTGGATGTGGGTCAGTTTGCTGGGATTGGGTATTTTCTTACCCACTCTGGGAATGAGCCTCTTAATCATTTTAAGTTTAGAAGCAGGTGCACTGCTGTGGCAAAGACAGCCTGTAATGTGAAAACAATTGAGTGCAAGACAGATCACTAACTAAATAAAGGTAAGCTCTAAGCATGTCATTCCTGCGTGCTGTTAGCAAGAATCCAGCGGCGTTCATGATTTAACAAACGTCTCCGGACTTTTGCTATCACTTAAACCCAGATTTTCCATTGGAACAGCGACAAGTGCGCCTTTGGCGGACTGACTGGCTAGACGCGACGACGACGCAAGCTGCATCTTGCTAGGAGGAGCAACAACGCCAGGCAGTTCGCCAAAGGTGCAATTATCGCTGTAGCGCTCCCAATCAAATCGCGGTGGTGCTATCCCTCTGAAGACCGCACGCCGTCTGCGTTTTTTGCGAAGTGGTAGCGGTCTAATGGAAAATCTGGGTTTAAGAATATCGCTTGCTAGCGATGATCACTGCACAGAAGCGAAGAGCAAACAAATAGATTTTAGACATTTCCTAAAAAAAGCATCGTCCAATCATTATGCGGCTTCCAGGCCATTTTCGCGCTACAAGCCCCAGAATGATTGGACTACTATTTTTGAAATCTATAAATAACGCAAATTCGCTTTAAACCTCAATACAACTTTATAATCAAGGCTCAGATTTTTCAGGAGTTGTTATGAGCATTTCAGTGATTGTTTTTTTTAAGGCCTTGATCGTGGTTCCGATCACGCTGCTGCCCATCTTAAATCCGATAGCGATTGCGCCGATTTTTCTCTCAATGACCGGGCCGATTGAGACGATTGTTGCTCGTCGTCTGGCAAAGCGCATTGCACTGAATTGTTTTTTCTTGTTGATGGGGGCGATTTTTATCGGCTCTTATGTTCTGGATTTTTTCGGTATCTCACTCCCTATCGTGCGGGTAGCGGGTGGGATAGTCGTAGCGATGGCAGGCTGGAAGCTATTGAATGACCAAGAGCAAGATAAGTTGCGCACTTCGGTTGCCGAGTCACAAATAGGTATATGGAGCAAAGAAGAATTGCGTCGTCGTAGTTTTTATCCCTTTAGTTTTCCGTTAACGGTCGGTCCCGGAACGATTGCGGCATCGGTCACACTGGGCACGCAAATGCCAAACAAGCCGGTGGATTTTCTGATTACCAGTATCGCTTCTGCTATTGGGGTTTTGTTGACAACTTTGGTAATCTATCTGTGCTATCGCTTTGCCCGCAATATGGAGCGATTTTTAGGTGATATCGGAGCGATCGTTTTGTTGCGTTTATCCGCTTTTATTTTGCTTTGTATTGGTATTGAAATTGGCTGGACGGGAATTTCTGATTTGCTAGTGGATTTGAAATTGCATTAAAAATTTGGACTTACGCAAAAGCGCCATGCAAGTAAGATTGCATGGCGCTTTTTTTAAACTCTATAAAGAAATAAGCTCAGCTACTCGGCCTAAAACCAATCAAGCTGCGACCGCTGTTATCGGCGTCTCAGCCAACATCAACGCGTGTTCTACCTGTGAGGATTCATCGCCTACTTTACTTTGCCAGGCGCGGACAAAATACTGCTTTTCTTTTTCGGTCGGTGCAACATGCCAGATCACCATCAACGTACCTTTGTGATCATGGACTTTGGCTAACTTGGTAATGCAAGTGGTGTTGCCATCAACATCCGCCAGACCAATGGCGTAGCCATATACTCGGTATAAACGCTCCAGCCTGTCCGGCTCTGTCTCACTGTGGGTTGCAGAAATTTTTGGATGGTCGAGGTACATCTTGCACACTCCGTCGAATGGTTTAGCTGAGAGAATTCTGATGTTTTTCTTAACGATGCTTGCTGCATCGCACAGTGGATACGCATCAGTGCTGCGCTTATTCTATCCGATAGACCGACATTAATTGAGGGCTGTTGCAAATTTAATCTAAGTTAATCTAGGGTATTTGCATTTTATGGCGCTTGTTCAGAGCACCATAATTACTTAACGTGAATCAATCGGAGTTAACGTACGCGGCTACGTTTCTCCCATTTACATTCTTGTGTATGTAATATCTTATTTTGCGTATCGACGGTCTCCAGATACACATCAAATCCCCACAAGCGCGCTACGTGTTTGAGCATTTCATCGGTTTGCTTATTTAACGGACGCCGTTGATATTCGGTATGCCTCAGCGTCAGCGCCCTGTCGCCTTGCAAATCTACGGACCAGACCTGAATATTAGGCTCACGATTACCCAGATTGTATTGTCCTGCCAATTGCTGGCGCAGGTATTGGTAACCATTTTCATCATGGATGGCAGAGATATTTAATTTATCCTGGCTATCATCATCCAATACCGCAAAGAAGTGAAAGTCACGTATCAATTTAGGTGATAAAAATTGGGCGATGAAACTTTCGTCCTTAAAATTACGCATCGCAAAATCTAACGTCTTTTGCCAATCGCTGCCAGCAATATCCGGGAACCAATGTTTATCTTCCTCAGTTGGATTTTCACAAATACGCCGGATATCACGCATCATCGCAAAACCGAGCGCGTAGGGATTAATTCCACTGAAATGACGACTGGTCACAGGCGGCTGATAAACGACGTTTGTATGACTTTGTAAAAACTCAATCATAAAACCATCACCAACAATGCCCTCGTCATATAGCTGATGCAAAATCGTGTAGTGCCAAAAGGTTGCCCATCCTTCGTTCATTACCTGGGTTTGGCGTTGGGGATAAAAATACTGAGAAATCTTGCGTGTAATACGCACTAATTCACGCTGCCACGGCTCTAGCAAAGGCGAATATTTCTCAATAAAGTAGAGTAGATTTTCTTGCGGCTCGTGAGGAAAGCGTAGCACTTCCTCACTCGCTACTGTCTCATCGCGGCGTGGCAAAGTGCGCCATAAGTCATTAACTTGTGATTGCAAATATCGCTCGCGCTCTTCTTGTTTTTCTCGCTCTTCTGCCAGCGACAATTTAGCGGGACGTTTGTAACGATCGACTCCGTAATTTTGTAAAGCATGGCAAGAATCCAGCAATAACTCCACCGCTTCTACACCATAGCGCTGCTCACAATCGCTAACATAATTTCGGGCGAATACCATGTAGTCAATGATCGCATCGGCATCAGTCCAGGTCCGGAATAAATAATTCCCTTTAAAAAAAGAATTATGTCCATACGCAGCATGGGCAATTACCAAAGCCTGCATGGTCAAACTATTTTCTTCCATTAAATAGGAGATGCAAGGATCAGAATTAATCACGATCTCATACGCTAAACCCATCTGGCCACGTTTGTAATTTCTCTCAGTCGATACAAAATGCTTACCGAATGACCAGTGGTGGTAAGAGACCGGCATACCAACGGATGCATAAGCATCCATCATTTGCTCTGCGGTGATGATTTCTAATTGATTAGGATAAGTATCGAGGTGAAAATATTGTGCAACACGACGGATTTCATCATGCACTTGTTCGATTAACTCAAACGTCCATTCGGACTGTTCTGGCAAGCGATGAGGATTTTTAGGACGCACTCCGTCAGTCGGTATAGTAGCGCCGTTTACATTGGCACGGTTGGTACTGTTAGCATTGACATCACTGGTTTCATTCACTTCACCAGTGCTTTCTGTCTTACTAATTGCGGTATGGTTTTTGTCGCTGTCCATGGCCGACCTCATTTGCTTTGTTTCTTGAACAACTCTCTGAACACTGGGTAAATATCCGCCGGTGTCCGAATTTTTTGCATCGCAAAGTGCGCATGATGATCTGTTACCTGGGCGTATTCCTCCCATAAATTTTGGGGGTCGCCCTCGGTGATTTCTACGTAAGCATAGTATTGAACCAGCGGCATAATTGTATTGATCAATAACTGGCGGCAGGCGATAGAATCATTATCCCAATTATCGCCATCAGAGGCTTGCGCTACATAGGCGTTCCAATCACCACTGGGATAACGTTCTTTGATGATCTTGGTCAGCAAATGCAAAGCAGAAGATACGATGGTGCCGCCTGATTCGCGTGAATGAAAAAACTCATTCTCATCCACTTCTAATGCAGCTGTGTGGTGACGGATAAACACCACATCAATCTTTTCATACGCTCTGGTCAAAAACAGATACAACAAAATAAAGAAACGTTTAGCGATTTCCTTCTTTTGTTCGTCCATAGACCCCGATACATCCAACAAACAAAACATGACAGCTTGCGTAGAGGGTTTCGGTACTTTGATGCGATTGCTGTAGCGCAAATCAAACGGATCAATAAATGGGATTGCCAACAAACGAGTACGCAGATGATGTATCTCTTGTTTTAGCAACACGATGCGCTCATCCGCCATGTCGGAGACCGTTTGCAACAAATCTGCCATTTCGGCTTCTGCTTGTTTTAATCGTCTTGCAGATCTGCCGCCGACGGCAATACGCCGCCCTAAAGCGCCGCGTAAAGAACGGAGTACATGCAAGCTGGAGGTGGTGCCTGAGGTTTTGTAACCGGCGCGCTGGCTTTTGAAATCAGTGGTGGATGCCAGTTGAGTTT
Source organism: Undibacterium sp. RTI2.2 (assembly GCF_035018705.1). Classification (NCBI taxonomy): domain Bacteria; kingdom Pseudomonadati; phylum Pseudomonadota; class Betaproteobacteria; order Burkholderiales; family Oxalobacteraceae; genus Undibacterium; species Undibacterium sp. RTI2.2. The sequence continues at coordinate 166,929 of NZ_JASJXN010000005.1, forward strand.
TGATCAGATTTGGCAGCTCCAGATCTTCAAAAAAGTAATTCATGAATTCTTCACGGCTAAGCTGAAAAACAAAATCATCCTCACTTAACTCGTCGCTATTACCGGCTTGCCCTTTTCCTGATCCTGCACCACCTTTGGGCCGGGCAACCTGATCACCTTTTAGATATTCTTGATTACCAGGTTGCACTGTCTCCCACACACCACCTCTGTCATGACCAAAGGTAGGTTCACTTACATCCTTAACTGGAATGCGAATATTTTCGCCATTTTCAAAATCAGTAATTGAACGCCCTTTGATCGCGCGTGCAACCGCCTCTTTAATCTGCCCTTTGTAGCGCCGCAAAAACCGCTCACGATTTGGGGCAGATTTATTTTTTCCCTGTACACGTCTATCTATCAGATGAACCAAAGCGGTCTCCTGTAAAGATACTGTTTTAAAACCTCACCTAGATTGAATCAGCCCAATCATCACGGCTTTCAGCTTAAGAAGACTTTCTCACTCGCAAATACCATTCGCATAACAAGCGTACCTGTTTGGCCGTGTAGCCTTTTGCAACCATACGCGACACAAACTCCTGATGCTTATTAGCATCGTCGGCGCTCGCCTTGGCATTGAATGAAATGACTGGCAATAACTCTTCGGTATTAGAGAACATTTTTTTCTCTATGACCGTGCGTAATTTTTCGTAACTTGTCCAGGTAGGATTTTTACCAGCGTTCTGTGCTCTGGCACGCAACACAAAATTGACGATCTCGTTTCTAAAGTCTTTAGGGTTGGAAATGCCTGCTGGCTTTTCAATTTTTTCCAATTCATTGTTTAGTGCATCACGATCAAAACTTTCACCGGTATCAGGATCGCGGAACTCTTGATCTTGTATCCAGAAATCGGCAAAGGTTACATAACGGTCAAAAATATTCTGGCCGTATTCGGAATAACTTTCTAAATAAGCGGTTTGAATTTCTTTACCAATAAACTCTGCATAACGTTGTGCTAAATATTCTTTAATGTAGGAAAAATATTTTTGCTCCGTTTCTGGGGCAAACTGTTCACGTTCAATTTGCTGCTCCAGTACGTACAAGAGATGAACGGGATTTGCAGCTACTTCGGTATTATCAAAATTAAATACTTTCGATAAAATCTTGAAAGCGAAACGGGTAGAAAGTCCATTCATTCCCTCATCAACGCCGGCATAATCCGCGTATTCCTGACGCGATTTTGCTTTGGGGTCAGTGTCTTTTAAGTTCTCACCGTCATAGACCTGCATCTTGCTAAAGATGCTGGAATTTTCCGGCTCTTTCAGCCGTGATAATACGGCGAACTGCGCCATCATTTTTAATGTGCCCGGCGCGCAAGGTGCTTCGGACAATGAAGATGTACGTACCAGCTTGTCGTAAATTTTTACCTCATCGCTGACCCGCAGGCAGTACGGTACTTTGACAATATAAATACGATCTAAAAAAGCCTCATTATTTTTATTGTTCTTAAAAGTTTTCCATTCAGATTCGTTTGAGTGCGCCAAAATAATGCCCTCAAACGGAATCGCGCCAAAGCCTTCAGTACCTTTAAAATTACCTTCTTGCGTCGCAGTCAGCAATGGATGCAGCACCTTGATTGGCGCTTTAAACATCTCTACAAATTCCATCAAACCCTGGTTGGCAAGACACAAGCCACCCGAGTAACTGTAGGCATCGGGATCATCTTGTGCATAATCTTCTAACTTGCGGATATCTACTTTGCCGACCAGAGAAGAAATGTCCTGATTATTTTCATCGCCAGGTTCGGTCTTAGAAATCGCTACTTGTTTCAATACAGATGGGTAGCGCCTGACCACACGGAATTGATTAATGTCACCATTAAATTCATGCAAGCGTTTAACCGCCCAAGGACTAGGAATATTGCGTAAATAGCGCCGTGGGATCCCAAAATCTTCTTCTAAAATCGTTCCGTCCTCAGCCTCATCAAACAAGCCCAAAGGCGATTCGTTGATGGGCGAATCCTTAATACAATAAAACGGAATTTTCTCCATCAAATACTTCAGCTTTTCGGCTATCGAAGATTTACCGCCACCGACGGGGCCTAACAAATACAAGATTTGTTTGCGCTCTTCTAAGCCTTGTGCAGCATGACGGAAATAAGATACGACTTGCTCTATCACCTCTTCCATTCCATAAAATTCTCGGAAGGCGGGATAAATTTTGATGACTTTGTTGGAGAAGATGCGTGAACGTCGGGAATCATGACGCGTATCAACCATTTCTGGCTCACCGATCGCGGCCAGCATGCGTTCGGGGGCGGTGGCGTAAGCCAATGGATTTTTCTTACATAATTCTAAGAACTCTGGCAAAGAATATTCTTCTTCACGAGTCCTCTCATACCGTGCTGTGTAGTTGTCAAAGATTTTCATAGTGATCTCCTTTGATAGCGATAGACCGATAAGCTGATAGACAAAGCAAGCTAACTAGAGTTCCGACACTTTGCTTTTATGCACCCTACAACTTTAGTGTAGGTGAATTTACAAAAAAAGTTGGCGAAATTCGTGAAATTTTGTGTCTCAAACGAAACATTAAATATTTATCCGTAAAAATCAAAAGCATATCCCCTAATAATTTTTTTCTACAGATGCAAGCTAATTCAAATTTAAATGTAATTAAGCAGAAACTAAACGCCAACTTTGTGGCGGCGACACCAAAGCGTCGTGCAAGCATTTCTCCATTTGTAACATTTAGCTTTTCATGTCAGCAAGAATTTGCTTAAATAGGAGCGCTATTTTTATCAACAGGAAAAACATGAAACGTTTGCTCGGCACTTTCAGATCACTCAGATTACTTACACTCAGCGTAATAGCGCTATCTAGCTTGGCCTCCGGCCTGTTAACTGGTTGTGCATCGGTACAAATGGCCAGCCAAGAGCAGGATGTACGAGCTAAAACCTTTAAAACTAATCCAAGCCAAGCCAATATCTACATTTATCGCAATGAGCTCTTTGGTGCCGTCAGCAAAATGCCGGTAGAACTCGACGGAAAAGAAATCGGCCAGACTACGTCAAAAAGTTACATGTTAGTCAGCGTTAATCCTGGTCAACACAAGTTGGCATCAAAAGCAGAAAACGAATCAGTTTTAAGTATTATGACTGAAGCCGGGAAAAATTATTTTGTCTGGCAAGAAGTCAAATTAGGGTTTATATCGGCGGGCAGCAAATTGCAATTGGTCGATGCAACAACGGGTCAAGCTGGGGTCAATGGTTCTGAATTAATCACTATATCCGGTGCCTACAGCACAAAGTTCGCGTCATCCAGCAACAGGGCTTCTAGTCAAATAATGGATGGCAATGGAACTGCGTCGCTGCAAAAAGTAGAATTCCGTCCTGGAAGTTCATCGGTGACGGTAGAGAAACTAGCGAAACAAAATAACTGCAATGGAGGGCAAGGAGCGGGCTTGCTGACGCCACCTGGTCCAATAGAAATTTATCGTATGAGCTGTGAAGGCGGCGGCACGTTTATGGCGCGTTGTGAATTACGCCAATGTCAGATGATGAAATAAAGCGCACATTAAAATGCATTAGCTATGTGAAATAAAAGTAAAAAAGCGCCGGTGATTGTTTAATACAAACAATCACCGGCGCTTTTTTATTGACTGATTTTTTGCGCTTGGCATATTTGATTGAATCAAGGTCACTAAAAATCCATTATTTTTGCAAACGAAAATCGTCAACAATCAATGTGAAATAAACCTCTGACCCGGCACAAAAATATTTGATTATTCACCTCACTCAAAGACTAAAAATCTTTCTCAAATTCTAAATCACTAGAAGCTGATTTAGCTATGTCAATAGCAGATGACAAACTCATTGTTTTGTCATCATCAAAGCAGATCAACAACTACCAACACCTGTTACGAAAATATTTATTCGTAAGCCGGACAAAAAAATTGAAACATTTGGAAACATTTTTGTTGGGCCATATCTGGCGAAAGTGACTGATTCATGTCTTTCATCTTAGCGAAGTTGAGTATAGTGTTTGCTTTCATAACGACAAAAAAAATACAAATAAACCGGAAGGAAATCGCTTCATACACGTAGTACAACTGACATTAAAACAGAGACTAATAATGGCGTTAAAACAGACGTCAAATTAGCTCCAATATTTTTTTAAAAGCAAAAAAATGCTTTTTCATCTCTACCTTTTTGTATAGAGAAACCGTAATGATTTCGTCAAACTCATGGCAAGCCCAATCTGCCGTCTTTTTAATCGGGCTTGCTACGATCAGTCTGCTAGCACCAATCACAGCACACGCAAATTTAATCGATAGCGCCACTACCTCCTCCGTCCAAAATAGTCGTAACTCTGGAGCGCATGATGAGCAGGAGATCGTATCGTCACTGCCCCGATTGACTTTGCAGCAAGCGCTGGAATATGCGTTGCAGCACAACCGCGATCTCAAGCTTGGCAATATTGCGATTGATACTGCCAACGCGATGAAAACGATAGCTGCTGCGCCGCCTAATCCCTTGCTGACGCTGCAAACCGCTGGTATTAATCCCAAACTGGGAATCGGCGCAGGAAAACCTAAAGATAAAACTGTCGATAGTACGATCAGAGTAGATCAATTGATAGAGCGCGGCGGCAAACGTGATTTACGGATTGAGAATGCCGGCTATCTGGAAACCGCAGCACACCAGGACTGGCACGATGTCCG